>NZ_LR134266.1:0-132500 GCF_900636365.1 Streptococcus viridans
GTGTCAAGAGAAGAAACGTTCTGGAATCGTGTGATTGAATTAAGTAAAAAGACATTTAAAAAAGAAATCTTTGACTATTTTGTCCTTACTTCAAGACTCATCAAAGTCGATCAACAAGAAGCCGTTATTTATTTAGATGCAGAAGTAAAAAAATTATTCTGGGAAGAAAATATGACAAAGGTGATTCTGACTGCTGGATTTGAAATTTATGCAGTAGAATTAACCATTTCCTATCAATTCAATCTTGAAGAAGAGGAAGAAGAAAAGGAGTTTATTCCCCTTTCAGAAATAACCAGAGACTATGCAGTGAGCCATGCTCCAATAGTAGATTTGCCTCCTATCCAAACAGGATTAAGAAAGAAATACACCTTTGATAATTTTGTAAGTGGAGACGGAAATCAATGGGCTTTGGCTGCCGCTTTAGCAGTTTCTGAAAACCTTGCTACCACTTATAATCCTTTATTTATCTATGGAGGACCTGGTTTAGGTAAAACGCATTTGCTCAACGCGATTGGGAATCAGATTATGGAAAACTACCCAAATGCTCGAGTAAAATACATCCCAGCAGAATCCTTTATCAATGAATTTTTAGAGCGTCTTCGCCTAAATGATATGGATACCTTTAAAAAAACCTATCGAAACTTGGATCTGCTCTTAATTGATGATATTCAATCGCTTGGAGGAAAAAAGGTTACAACTCAAGAAGAGTTCTTTAATACCTTTAATGCTCTTTATGGGGATAATAAGCAGATTGTCCTAACCAGCGATCGTAGTCCTGATCATTTAGATAGCTTAGAAGAACGTCTAGTCACGCGCTTTAAGTGGGGCTTGACGCAAAATATTACACCACCAGATTTTGAAACTCGAATCGCAATTTTGAGAAATAAAATCGAAGACCTGGACTTTACTTTCCCTGATGATACACTTGAATACCTAGCAGGTCAATTTGATTCTAACGTCCGAGACTTAGAGGGTGCGTTGAATGATATCTCTCTTGTGGCAAGAGTAAAAAAAATCAAAGATATTACAATTGATGTCGCAGCTGAAGCCATTCGAGCTCGTAAGAATGAAGCCTTACAAATTACGGTGATTCCTATCGAAAAGATTCAAACGGAAGTTGGAAAATTTTACAATGTCAGTGTCAATGAAATGAAAGGATCTCGACGGGTTCAAAATATTGTCCTAGCTCGACAAGTAGCTATGTACCTCGCCCGCGAGATGACCGACAATAGTCTTCCTCGTATCGGTCGTGAATTTGGAGGAAAAGACCATACAACGGTCATGCATGCTTATGAAAAAATCAAAGGGATGATCGAAATTGATGACAATCTCAGACTTGAGATTCAAACCATCAAGAAAAAATTAAAGTAATCCCATGTGGACAATCCTAGAAAAACTTGCTTCTTTTTCCACATGTTGTGAACAAGGAACTTTTCAATTCCTGCCTGGCTTTAGAAGAGTTTTCCACATGTTCCACATACTCTACTATTACTATTAACTTACTAATACTAAAATAATAAAAGGAGATCTCATGATCAATTTTTCTATTAACAAGGCTTATTTCCTGCAAGCTTTAAATACGACAAAAAGAGCCATTAGTTCAAAAAATGCAATTCCAATCTTATCCACTATTAAGATTGATGTCACTTCTGAAGGTATTACTCTCATTGGATCAAATGGACAAATCTCAATCGAATACTTTATTTCTGTTAAAGATGACAATGCAGGCCTTCTAGTAACGACACCAGGTGCTATTCTTTTAGAAGCAACTTTCTTTATCAATGTTGTATCCAGTCTACCAGATGTCGTTTTAGATGTGAAAGAAATCGAACAAAAACAAATTGTATTAGTTAGTGGAAAATCAGAAATTACCCTTAAAGGGAAAGATGCAGAACAATATCCTCGTATTCAAGAAATTTCAGCCAGCAACCCTCTAACGCTCCCAATTCAAACTTTGAAGAAAATCATTTCTGAGACAGCTTTTGCAGCAAGTACCCAAGAAAGTCGTCCGATTTTGACAGGAGTTCATTTTGTTCTTTCTGATCACAAGGAATTAAAAACGGTGGCAACGGATTCTCATCGAATGAGTCAAAAAAATATTACCCTTGAAAAAAATGGGGATAACTTTGATGTTGTGATTCCAAGCCGTTCTTTACGCGAATTAACGTCTGTCTTTTCAGATGAGATTGAACAGGTTGAAGTCTTCTTTGCCAATAACCAGATTTTATTTAGAAGTGACAATATCAGTTTCTATACACGCCTGTTGGAAGGAAACTATCCAGATACGGATCGCTTGATTCCAACAGAGTTTAGTTCGGAAGTAACCTTTAAAGTTGCTCATCTTCGCCAAGCCATGGAACGGGCCCGCCTGTTGTCTAATGCTACTCAAAACGGTACTGTTAAATTAGAAATCGCTAGTGGGGTTGTTTCTGCCCACGTCAATTCTCCTGAGGTAGGGCGCGTGAATGAAGAAATTGATACAGAAGCAGTTTCGGGAGATGATTTAAACATCAGCTTCAACCCAACTTATTTGATTGACGCTTTGAAAGCCATTGAAAGTGAAAAAGTCGTCATTCGCTTCATCTCTGCAGTTCGTCCCTTTACATTGGTACCAGCAGAGGAATCTGAACGCTTCATTCAATTAATTACACCAGTTCGGACTAATTAAGGGCCAAAAGCTAGCATTGAATAGGCTAGCTTTTCGTCTTCTATGTTGATGAAAGGAAAATTCATGTATCAGGTCGGTGATTTTGTAGAAATGAAAAAACCCCATGCTTGTATCATCAAAGCAACAGGGAAAAAAGCCAATCGTTGGGAAATTAGGCGAGTAGGAGCAGATATTAAAATTCGTTGTAGCAATTGTGATCATATAGTCATGATGAGCCGTCACGATTTTGACCAAAAAATGAAAAAAGTATTGTAAAAGGTTCAGTCATCGAGGTGACTGAACCTTTTGTATTATTTTAATTCTTCAAATTTTCCATCTTTTACTTCTTTGAAGCCATTAGACTTAAAGGTTTTAAGTGTTGTTTTGTAGCCGATGTAATCAACATTTTGATTTTCTTGTGCAGCAATTAACTGATTTTCTTGTAATTCTTTTAAATCTGCCTTGGTATAATCAATCTTTGTTTTTTCAACGAGATAGTCATCCTTATATTCTGCAGAGTGTGAGAATCCTTTGACATCTTTGAATTTTTTCATTATCTTGTGCTTTGAATTATGTTATAATAAAAGGGATTGAAATGTGAACGGAGAAAAAGAAAAATGGCTTTAACAGCAGGTATCGTGGGTTTGCCAAACGTTGGTAAATCAACCCTATTTAATGCAATTACAAAAGCAGGAGCAGAGGCTGCAAACTATCCCTTTGCGACCATTGATCCCAACGTTGGGATGGTAGAAGTTCCAGATGAACGCCTCCAAAAATTGACGGAGATGATTACTCCTAAGAAGACAGTCCCAACAACCTTTGAATTTACAGATATTGCAGGGATTGTAAAAGGTGCATCAAAAGGAGAAGGTCTCGGTAATAAATTCTTGGCCAATATCCGTGAAGTGGATGCTATTGTCCATGTAGTTCGTGCCTTTGATGACGAAAATGTCATGCGTGAGCAAGGTCGTGAAGATGCTTTTGTAGATCCATTAGCAGATATTGATACCATTAATCTTGAATTGATTCTTGCTGACTTAGAATCTGTAAATAAACGCTATGCACGTGTGGAAAAGATGGCACGTACGCAAAAAGATAAGGATTCCGTTGCAGAATTTAATGTACTTCAAAAGATTAAACCAGTTCTTGAAGATGGTAAATCAGCTCGTACCATTGAATTTACAGATGAAGAACAAAAAGTTGTCAAAGGTCTTTTCCTCTTGACTACTAAACCAGTTCTGTATGTAGCAAATGTGGATGAGGATGTCGTTGGAGACCCAGACTCTATCGAATATGTGAAGCAAATTCGTGACTTTGCAGAAACAGAAAATGCAGAGGTAGTGGTGATTTCTGCGCGTGCGGAGGAAGAAATTTCTGAGTTAGACGATGAAGATAAAAAAGAGTTTCTTGAAGCCATTGGTTTGACAGAATCAGGTGTGGACAAGTTGACGCGTGCAGCTTACCATTTACTCGGACTTGGAACTTACTTCACAGCTGGTGAAAAAGAGGTACGTGCGTGGACCTTCAAACGTGGTATGAAAGCTCCTCAAGCAGCTGGAATCATCCACTCAGACTTTGAAAAAGGATTTATCCGTGCAGTAACTATGTCTTATGATGATTTGGTGAAATACGGATCTGAAAAGGCGGTAAAAGAAGCGGGACGCTTGCGGGAAGAAGGAAAAGAATATGTTGTCCAAGATGGCGACATCATGGAATTCCGCTTCAATGTATAAAGAAAACAAGTGAATAACCAAAAGGTTGGAAAAAAATTCCAACCCTTTTGGCTTTTGAAAGGGAAAGCAAATGACAAAATTAATCGTCGGATTGGGGAATCCGGGAGATAAGTATGTGGAAACCAAACATAATGTAGGGTTTATGCTAGTGGACCAGTTGGCGAAGTCTCTCAATCTCACCTTCTCACATGATAAGATTTTTCAAGCAGATGTGACCTCCACCTTTATAGATGGAGAAAAGGTCTTTTTAGTCAAACCAACCACCTTCATGAATGAGAGTGGCAAGGCCGTGCACGCACTTTTAACCTATTATGGCTTAGAGGTGGAAGATTTGGTCGTTATTTATGATGACTTGGATATGGAAGTCGGTAAGATTCGCCTTCGTACCAAAGGGTCAGCTGGAGGCCACAACGGAATCAAGTCGATCATCAACCATATTGGAACTCAGACCTTTAATCGCATCAAGATTGGAATTGGGAGACCCAAGCAAGGCATGTCAGTAGTCCACCATGTCTTAGGGAAATTCGATCAGGATGATTATGCAACCATCCTCCTTGCCATCGACAAGTCAGAAGAAGCCCTTCGTTTTTATTTGAAAGATGGTCAATTTGAAAAAACAATGCAACAATACAATGGATAAATATAAGACACTGGTTGATCTATTTCAACAAAACAAAGATATCAGAAAATGGCAACAGGACCAGCAAAAAAGAAGTCGCTCTCTTTTACTAGGATTGTCTTCATCTACGAAAGCCATTACGATGGCAACAGTTGTCGAAGATGGACACAAGGCCTTGGTCTTGACCTCCTCCCAAAATGAAGCAGAACGGCTCGCCAGTGATTTATTGGGATTATTAGGCGAAGAAAAGGTCTATCTTTTCCTTGGAGATGACAATCCCTTGGCAGAGTTTGTCTTTGCTTCCCAGGAACGGGTCTTTTCTCGTCTGGAAGCTCTGGACTTTCTCCTAGCTCCAGAAAAAGAAGGAATCGTTATTGCCAATGTAAGTGGTAGCCGTTTGCTCTTACCTAATCCAAAGACTGTCAGCTCTATGATTCAATCTTTCTCTGTTGGAGAAGAAAAAAATCTGACAGAGTTGAAAGATACCCTACTGGCCATGGGCTATCAAAAGGTTTCACAGGTGAGCCAACAGGGAGAGTTTAGTCTCCGAGGGGATATTGTAGATCTTTTTGAAGCCAGTCAAGATTTTCCTTATCGTATGGAATTTTTTGGAGATGAGATTGATGGCATTCGGACTTTTTCTCCAGAGACTCAACGTTCACTAAAAAATCTAGATACGATAACGGTTCATCCAGTTAGTGATATGCTACTAACGAAAGATGATTTTCTAAGAGGGCAGAAGAACCTAGAGAAGCTGATTCAAAAAAGCCCCAATCCAGAGTTTAAATCCTATTTGACTGAGGTTCTCACAGAAGCGCATCACCAGCGTCTTCATGCAGATAGTCGAAAATTTCTCTCTCTTTTTTATCAGCAAACCTACACTCTCTTTGATTACCTGCCCAAACATGCTCCTGTTTTTTTGGATGATTACCATAAAATCATGGATCAGGAAACGCGGTTTGATGTAGAAGTTGCTAACCTTTTGACAGAGGATCTACAAAAGAGTCGCTCTTTCGCAGAAGCCCAGTATTTTGCGGACAATAGTGCTCTTTTACGCACTTATAAACCAGCTTCTTATTTTTCAAATTTCCAAAAAGGCTTGGGAAATCTGCGATTCGATGCCCTCTATTCTTTTAACCAATACCCCATGCAGGAATTCTTTAGTCAGTTTACTCTCTTAAAAGATGAAATTGACCGATTCCGTAAACAAGACTATACGGTTATTCTTCAGGTGACGAGTAAACAAGGTTTCCAGCAGTTACAAGAGCACTTGAGAGATTATGGGATTGATCTGGATTATCTTGCACCTGATCAGCTTCATCCTGGACAGAGCCAGTTGGTCATCGGTGGTTTGGCGCGTGGATTCCATTTTGTGGATGAGAAGATTGTCCTCATTACAGAGACAGAAATTTTCCAGAAAAAGGTTAAACGAAAGATCCGTCGGCAAACCATTTCCAACGCGGAGCGGTTAAAAAACTACAATGAGTTGGAAAAGGGAGACTACGTCGTTCACCAGGTTCATGGAATCGGTCAGTATTTAGGACTAGAAACCATTGAAATTTCTGGTGTTCACCGAGATTATGTCTCCATCCAGTATCAAAATGGGGACCGGATTTCCATTCCTGTGGATCAAATCCAGATGCTGTCCAAATATGTTGCGAGTGATGGCAAGCCTCCTAAAATCAACAAACTTAACGATGGTCGCTTCCAAAAGGCCAAACAAAAGGTCCGTCAAGAAGTAGAGGATATTGCAGATGATCTGATTCAACTCTATGCAGAGCGAAGTCAATTACAAGGCTTTGCCTTTACTCCAGACGATGAGAACCAAGAAGCTTTTGACCAGGCCTTTCCATATGTTGAAACAGATGATCAGATTCGTTCTATCCAAGAAATTAAGAAGGATATGGAGTCTTCAAGTCCTATGGATCGCCTCTTGGTCGGTGACGTGGGCTTTGGGAAGACAGAAGTAGCCATGCGAGCAGCCTTTAAAGCTGTCAAAGACCACAAACAAGTAGCTGTATTAGTTCCGACAACTGTCCTAGCTCAACAGCACTATGCCAATTTTAAAGAACGCTTCGATGCCTTTCCAGTAGAAGTCGATGTCTTGAGTCGTTTCCGGAGTCGTGCTGAGCAAAAAGAAACTTTGGAAAAACTTAAAAAAGGCCAGGTCGATATTTTGATTGGAACCCACCGTCTCTTGTCTAAAGATGTGGAATTTTCGGATCTTGGGCTCATCGTGATTGATGAGGAGCAACGGTTCGGTGTCAAACACAAGGAAACCCTCAAGGAATTAAAGAAAAAGGTCGATGTCTTAACCTTAACGGCAACGCCCATTCCTCGTACCCTCCACATGTCTATGTTGGGGATTCGGGATTTGTCCGTTATTGAAACCCCGCCGACTAATCGTTATCCTGTTCAAACTTATGTCTTAGAAACCAATCCAACCATAATCCGAGATGCCATTCGTCGGGAGATGGATCGGGGAGGTCAGGTTTATTATCTTTACAACAAGGTAGATACTATTGAACAAAAGGTTTCAGAACTACAAGAATTAGTTCCAGAAGCTTCTATTGGGTTTGTCCATGGACAGATGAGTGAAGTGCGGTTGGAAAACACCTTGATGGATTTCATTGAAGGTGAGTATGATATTTTAGTCACAACAACCATTATTGAAACAGGGGTGGATATCCCAAATGCCAATACCCTCTTCATTGAGAATGCCGACCATATGGGCTTGTCTACCCTTTACCAATTGAGAGGTCGTGTCGGCCGAAGCAATCGCATTGCCTATGCCTACTTGATGTACCGGCCGGACAAAACCTTGACAGAAGTTTCCGAAAAGCGCTTAGAAGCCATCAAAGGTTTCACTGAGTTGGGGTCTGGTTTTAAGATTGCCATGCGAGATTTGTCTATTCGAGGTGCGGGAAATATTTTAGGAGCTTCTCAGTCTGGCTTTATTGATTCTGTCGGATTTGAAATGTATTCACAGTTACTCGAAGCTGCGATTGAGAAAAAACAAGGAAAAGAGAAAAAACGTCAAAAAGGAAATGCAGAGCTCAATCTTCAAATTGATGCCTACATTCCAAGTGACTATATTTCCGATGAACGTCAAAAAATTGAAATTTACAAACGCATTCGAGAAATTCAAGTTCAAGAAGATTATGAGCTCTTGCAAGACGAATTGATTGATCGATTCGGAGAATACCCAGATGTGGTAGCTTATCTCCTAGAAATAGGGTTTATCAAATCTTATCTGGACCAGGTCTTTGTTAAAGTAGTCGATCGAAAAGACCAGCAACTAACAGTGAAATTTGAGCCAATTACCAAGCAACTTTTCTTGACTCAAGATTATTTTGCTGCCTTATCAGCAACTAATTTAAAAGCTCGTATTGCAGAAAGCCAAGGATTGATTGAATTAATCTTTGATGTACGAAATAAGAAAGACTTCGAAATTTTAGAAGGCTTGCGACAATTTGGGGAAAAATTACTGGCCATCAAGCAGGAAAAAATGGAAAAACAAGACTAGAAAGAAAGATTTTACTAGGCTCTTTCTAAAAAAATGGTACAATAATACATTAGAGGTGATACGATGAGATTAGATAAATTTTTAAAAGTTTCCCGCATTATCAAAAGACGTCCTGTAGCTAAAGAAGTAGCTGACAAGGGGCGAATCAAAGTCAATGGGGTCCTAGCAAAAAGTTCAACTGATTTGAAGGTAAATGACGAAGTAGAAGTTCGATTTGGAAATAAGCTATTGACAGTAAAAGTATTGGAAATGTTAGATAGTACCAAAAAAGAAGATGCGTCTAAAATGTATGAAATCATTCGTGAAACAAGGATAGAAGAAGATGCCTAAAAATATTGTACAAATGAATAATCGGTATATTCAAGACGAACATCAGCGTCGGAAATACCAGAATGAGGAGCAAAAAAAACAGAACCGATTTATGGGTTGGGTTCTCATTTTAATTATTTTATTGTTCATTCTTCCAACCTATAATCTGGCTCAGAGTTACCAGACGCTTCAAAAACGCAAACAACAATACGTTCAATTGCAAGAACAATATCAGCAAACCCTTGAGGAAAAAGAATATCAAAAGGATATCGTAGAGAAATTGAAGGATGACGAGTACGCTGCAAAATATGCACGCGCAAAATATTCCTTCTCTAAAGATGGCGAATATATTTATACGATACCTAACTTATTACCGAAATAATGGAAAATATTGTAAAAACCGTTCAACAATTTCTAGAATATTCTGATACAAAATTAGAAGAGTTAGCTAAAAAGAATCAAGCCTTAAAATTGCAGGAAGAAAATCAGGAAAGGAGCAAGGATGAATAAGTTAGTTTATTGGATGGTTTTTCCTACTTTCTTAGCCACCCAACCCTTATCGGATTCCTCCCAGCCCCAAGTTCCTTTAACTTCTGATTCTTCCTACACTAGCCAAATAGGGACTCAAGACCATTTCTTTGTCTCCATCCCGTCTAATCCAAATGTTTATCAGCCAATTGTGACCTATTCAGATCCAGAATTGAGTCAAAAAGCTGGGGAAATCAGGCCTGATACTCCCTTCACTGTCGATCAATTGTTTGTCAATGATCAAGGCAAATCTGTTTTTAAATTATCGAATAAACAGTATGTAGTAGCTGATCAAGATCAAATTTACGAAGATTCGATTTTGGAATTAACAGAAGAAAAAAAGACCATGTGGTTGTCGTCCTCTTTTACAGTTTATGATCAACCCTTGGTAAATGGCGCAAAAAGCAAAAAAACAAGTCTGGCTCCCTATAGCAAGGTTGAAATCACCAAGAGTGCCAAAACTTTAAAAGGGACCTACCTAGAAATTTCTGGCCAGGGTTGGATTTCAAAAGATGAACTTTCTGCTACAGATAATCGGATGGAAGAAGTCCAAGCGATTCTGAATCAGAAGTACAACAAAGATGGAATTGCAGTTTACGTGAAGCAAGTGGATACTGGAAAGACTGCTGGGATACATGAAGACCAGGAAATGTATTCTGCCAGTATAGCCAAGCTTTTATATTTGTACTATACTCAAAAAGAGTTGAATGAGAATCATGTAGATTTGCAGACTCCTTTAAAATATACAAAAGAAGTTAATGATTATCCTGGAGCTTATGAACCAGAAGGCAGTGGAAGTATTTCAAAAACACCGGATGATAAGGAATATACCGTCGCTGATTTGATTAACCGGGTGGCCAAAGAATCCGATAATGTTGCGCAAAACATTTTAGGCTATTATGTAACGCACCAATCAGATAAAGAATTTCAAAAGGTGACCAATAAGATTGCAGGAAAAACGTGGAATGTAGAAAATAGAATGGCATCTGCCAAAATGGCAGGGAATGTCATGGAAGCTATCTACCAACAAAATGGTGGAATCATTGATGCTTTGTCGGATACTCGCTTTGATGATCAACGAATTTCAAAAGATATCCCAGTCAAGGTCGCTCACAAGATTGGAGATGCCTATGATTTCCGTCATGATGTCGCCATTGTTTATACAGATTCACCATTTATTTTGGCTATTTTTACGGATCACTCTGATTACGAGACTATCTCAGCAATTGCCAAAGATATTTATGAGGTCTTACAGTAATGAAAGAAAAATTTCTTCAGTTCTGTCAAAAGGAGGGGCTTTTTGAATCTCATCAAAAAGTCCTTTTGGCTTTATCAGGAGGGGTGGACTCTATGACCTTACTAGATTGGCTCTACCATTACCAGCATCAATTGGGAATTGAACTCGTTCTTGCTCATGTCAATCATCACCAACGCGTTGAAGCTGACCAGGAGGAAAGAGGAATTCGGGAATTAGCTCAAGCAAAACATCTACCACTGAAGGTTGCTCATTTCTCTGGTCCTTTTTCGGAAAGCCGAGCTAGACAATTCCGCTATGACTTTTTTGAAAAAGTTATGAAAGAAGAAGCTTGTAGTGCTCTCGTCACCGCTCACCATATGGATGATCAGGCAGAAACGATTTTAATGCGTCTAATTCGTGGAAGTCGTCCGCGGCATTTAAAAGGTATTCCTTTAAAACAACCATTTGGACAGGGTATGTTGATCCGTCCCCTCTTACATTTCAAAAAAAAGGATTTTCCAGAAATTTTTCATTATGAGGATAAAAGCAATCGCTCTTTAGACTATTTCCGTAATCGTATCCGTCATCGTTATCTCCCACTGTTAGAAGAAGAAAATCCTCAAGTAATGAGTGCTTTGGTCAACTTAGGAGAGGATCTCAGTCATTGGCACCAGGCTTTAAAAGAGTTGACAAAAGATTTGAAGCTACAAGATGTGACGCAGTTTCAAAAGCAATCACCAGCTGTTCAGATTTATTTGCTGGAAGAGTATCTAGCTGGTTTTCCAGATTTGCAATTAAGTCGGGCACAATTTGAACAATTACATAGAATAGTAGTGACCAAATCTAACACGCAACAAGTTCTAAAGAATGGTTATGAACTTTACAAAGATTATCACTATTTTGAAATTCGGAAAATCAGTCGAAGGACGGATGACCGAATGTCAGAAGATTTGTTACAATTTGGAACCATAAAGACAGTAGGTGCTTATCGCTTTTTATTTGGAGTGGAACCAAGCGATTCATATATGGAGGCTATCCCACTTCCAAATAACCATCCAGTTTCTATTCGCCCCCGTAAAAGGGGAGATCGTATTCTGATGAACGGTCACCATAGAAAAATTAGCAGATTGTTGATTAACCAAAAAATCCCTTTAGATCAACGAAATAATCTGGTGGTTTTAGAACAAGATAAACAAATACTGGCTATTCCTGAAATTGCGATCAGTGATTTGAGTAAGGAATTAAAAAATGGTATAATGAAGGACACAATTTATATCCAGAAAATAGATAGGTAAAAAAGATGTTAGAACAAGATATCAAAAAGATACTCATTTCCCACGATGAAATCGTAGCTGCAGCACGTGAACTTGGTCAAAAACTGACAGAAGACTACCAAGGAAAAAATCCAATTTTAGTAGGGATTCTAAAAGGGTCAGTCCCATTTATGGCAGAATTGATCAAACATATTGATATGCATATTGAGTTGGATTTTATGCTGGTGTCTAGTTATCATGGTGGAACATCAAGCTCAGGCGTGATCAATATTATCAAAGATATAGACCAAGACATTAAGGGACGTGATATTCTCTTTGTTGAAGATATCATTGATACTGGTAAAACTCTTAAGAGTTTGAAAGAATTGTTTGAAGGACGTCAACCAGCATCTGTTAAAATTGCTACCTTGTTGGACAAACCTGAAGGACGCTTAGTTGAGATTGAAGCAGATTACACTTGCTTTACCATTCCAAATGAGTTTGTTGTGGGTTATGGTTTAGACTACGAAGAAAATTATCGAAACCTTCCTTATATCGGAGTGTTGAAAGAAGAAGTGTATTCAAAATAGAGGAAACTAGATGAAAAATAACAGAAACAATGGTTTTGTTCGAAATCCTTTTCTATACTTATTGATTATAGTGGCTGCTGTTACAGGTTTTCAGTATTTCTTTGCGGGAAACAGTATCGGGCAAAGCCAACAAATCAATTATACAGAATTGGTAAAAGAGCTTAAATCAGACAATGTCAAGGAAATTAGCTACCAGCCAAACGGTAGTGTCATTGAAATTTCCGGTACCTATAACAAAGCAAAAACCAGCAAGGATGATACAGGGGTTCAATTTTTCACTCCAAGTCCAAGTAAGGTGACTCGCTTCACGAGTGTGATCTTACCGTCTGATTTGACGGTTCAAGAATTACAAAACTTAGCATCCGAACACAAGGCTGACATCACTATTAAACGGGAAAGCTCAAGTGGAATGTGGATTACCATTCTGACTTCAATCGTACCCTTTGTGATTGTCATGTTCTTCTTCTTCTCCATGATGAATCAAGGAGGAGGCGGAGGTGCCCGCGGTGCTATGAACTTTGGTCGTAACAAAGCGCGTGCTACCAATAAAGAAGATATCAAGGTTCGTTTTTCAGATGTAGCAGGGGCTGAAGAAGAAAAACAAGAACTTGTTGAAGTGGTTGAATTCTTAAAAGATCCAAAACGCTTTACAAAATTGGGTGCTCGTATCCCAGCAGGTGTCCTTCTCGAAGGCCCTCCAGGAACTGGTAAAACATTACTTGCTAAGGCAGTTGCAGGAGAAGCTGGCGTACCTTTCTTTAGTATTTCAGGTTCTGACTTCGTAGAAATGTTCGTCGGTGTCGGTGCAAGCCGTGTACGTTCACTCTTTGAGGACGCTAAAAAAGCAGCACCAGCCATTATCTTTATCGATGAGATTGATGCTGTTGGACGTCAACGGGGAGTTGGCCTTGGTGGAGGAAATGATGAGCGGGAACAAACCCTTAACCAACTCTTGATTGAGATGGATGGTTTTGAAGGAAACGAAGGTATCATCGTGATCGCAGCCACTAACCGTTCCGATGTTCTAGATCCAGCCCTTCTTCGTCCAGGTCGTTTTGACCGGAAGGTTTTAGTTGGTCGTCCAGATGTAAAAGGACGAGAAGCTATCTTGCGTGTTCATGCTAAAAATAAACCATTAGCCAAAGATGTTGACTTGAAACTGGTTGCCCAACAAACACCAGGATTTGTTGGAGCAGATCTTGAAAACGTCTTAAACGAAGCAGCTCTAGTAGCGGCTCGTCGCAATAAGAAGGTTATCGATGCATCTGATATTGATGAAGCCGAAGATCGTGTGATTGCTGGTCCTTCCAAGAAAGACCGAACAGTTTCTCAAAAGGAACGCGAATTGGTTGCTTACCATGAGGCAGGGCATACCATTGTTGGATTGGTCCTATCTAATGCTCGTGTTGTCCACAAGGTGACCATCGTTCCACGTGGACGTGCAGGCGGTTATATGATTGCTCTTCCAAAAGAAGATCAAATGTTACTTTCTAAAGAAGATATGAAAGAACAATTAGCTGGTCTTATGGGAGGACGTGTAGCGGAAGAAATTATCTTTAACGTTCAAACCACAGGGGCTTCCAATGACTTTGAGCAAGCGACCCAAATGGCGCGTGCCATGGTAACAGAATATGGTATGAGTGAAAAACTTGGTCCGGTTCAATACGAAGGCAACCATGCTATGTTTGGAGCTCAAACAACTCAAAAATTTATTTCAGAGCAAACAGCATATGAAATTGATGAAGAAGTAAGAAGTCTATTGAATGAAGCTCGCAATAAAGCTGCCGAAATCATCCAGAACAATCGTGAAACCCACAAGTTGATTGCAGAAGCCTTGTTGAAATACGAAACCTTGGACAGTGTTCAAATTAAGTCATTGTATGAAACAGGTAAAATGCCAGAAGATACTGATTTAGAATTAGAAAAAGAATCTAAACCATTATCTTATGAAGAAATTAAATCTAAAATGGAAGAAAATAAGTAATAAACTTTAGAGTCTTCTAAAACTTTTAGAAGGAGCCGAAAAATTCGGCTCCTTTTTTTCAAAAAAGTATTGACAGATAAAAATGAACTGATATAATAGATTACGTTGTAAAAATGGTCCGTTGGTCAAGGGGTTAAGACACCGCCTTTTCACGGCGGTAACACGGGTTCGAATCCCGTACGGACTATCGCAAAAAGTTGTTACATTCGTAGCAACTTTTTTTGTATGATAAAAACACTATTTTGACATTCTTATAAAAATAAAGACCGATTAGAGTTAGAAAAGATTCCAAATAGAAAAAACAGCACAAATAAATCCTAACCTCCTTTAAAATGAAAACAAGTTAGAAAGGAGGTCCAATGAACTTTAAAAAATCATATGAGAAAGTAAAATGGATAGTATGGAAATGTGAGAAGGAATTTTATATTCACCTTTGGGATCATGCAGACTGGGAACAAGAAGGAAGATTAGTGCTGTATGAGTTACAAATAAGTAATCCTGAAGTAGAAGAAAATGAAGAAATCTTATTAACCTACTTCAAAACAAAGTTTCGCAATCACATAAAGGATAAAGTTAGAAAACAAGAAAGTGATAAGAGGAAGTTAAATAAAGTACCCTATACAGAGATTGGGGAGATTAGCCATCGACTTCGATCAAAAGAACTCTTTTTGGATGAACTAGTCCTATTAAGAGGAGCCCTAAAGGAGTTCAGAGAAAACCTAACCGATCAAGAAAAAGAAGAATATGATAAACTACTGATGAATCAACGTTTTTCAGGAAAAGCAAAGATGAAAAGAAGGCTCCAAGAATACTTGAAAGATTTCAAGGATCATCATTTATGAAAAAGGATGTAACAAAGCATCCTTTTTCATAAAAATAAAAATTTAAAAAAATAGAAAAAAGATATTGACAAGAAGTTTTGGTCGTGATATACTAATATAGTTGTCGCGCGAGAGCGACAAAGACCTTTGAAAACTGAACAAGACGAACCAATGTGCAGGGCGCTATAACGGAAGTTATAGTAACTGAACAATAAAAAAACAATAAATCTGTCAGTGACAGAATGAGTTTAAGACAAACAATTATTTTAATGAGAGTTTGATCCTGGCTCAGGATGAACGCTGGCGGCGTGCCTAATACATGCAAGTAGAACGCTGAAGCTTGGTGCTTGCACCGAGCGGATGAGTTGCGAACGGGTGAGTAACGCGTAGGTAACCTGCCTGGTAGCGGGGGATAACTATTGGAAACGATAGCTAATACCGCATAACAGTAGATGTTGCATGACATTTACTTGAAAGGGGCAATTGCTCCACTACCAGATGGACCTGCGTTGTATTAGCTAGTTGGTGAGGTAACGGCTCACCAAGGCGACGATACATAGCCGACCTGAGAGGGTGATCGGCCACACTGGGACTGAGACACGGCCCAGACTCCTACGGGAGGCAGCAGTAGGGAATCTTCGGCAATGGACGGAAGTCTGACCGAGCAACGCCGCGTGAGTGAAGAAGGTTTTCGGATCGTAAAGCTCTGTTGTAAGAGAAGAACGAGTGTGAGAGTGGAAAGTTCACACTGTGACGGTATCTTACCAGAAAGGGACGGCTAACTACGTGCCAGCAGCCGCGGTAATACGTAGGTCCCGAGCGTTATCCGGATTTATTGGGCGTAAAGCGAGCGCAGGCGGTTAGATAAGTCTGAAGTTAAAGGCTGTGGCTTAACCATAGTACGCTTTGGAAACTGTTTAACTTGAGTGCAGAAGGGGAGAGTGGAATTCCATGTGTAGCGGTGAAATGCGTAGATATATGGAGGAACACCGGTGGCGAAAGCGGCTCTCTGGTCTGTAACTGACGCTGAGGCTCGAAAGCGTGGGGAGCAAACAGGATTAGATACCCTGGTAGTCCACGCCGTAAACGATGAGTGCTAGGTGTTGGGTCCTTTCCGGGACTCAGTGCCGCAGCTAACGCATTAAGCACTCCGCCTGGGGAGTACGACCGCAAGGTTGAAACTCAAAGGAATTGACGGGGGCCCGCACAAGCGGTGGAGCATGTGGTTTAATTCGAAGCAACGCGAAGAACCTTACCAGGTCTTGACATCCCTCTGACCGCTCTAGAGATAGAGCTTTCCTTCGGGACAGAGGTGACAGGTGGTGCATGGTTGTCGTCAGCTCGTGTCGTGAGATGTTGGGTTAAGTCCCGCAACGAGCGCAACCCCTATTGTTAGTTGCCATCATTCAGTTGGGCACTCTAGCGAGACTGCCGGTAATAAACCGGAGGAAGGTGGGGATGACGTCAAATCATCATGCCCCTTATGACCTGGGCTACACACGTGCTACAATGGCTGGTACAACGAGTCGCAAGTCGGTGACGGCAAGCTAATCTCTTAAAGCCAGTCTCAGTTCGGATTGTAGGCTGCAACTCGCCTACATGAAGTCGGAATCGCTAGTAATCGCGGATCAGCACGCCGCGGTGAATACGTTCCCGGGCCTTGTACACACCGCCCGTCACACCACGAGAGTTTGTAACACCCGAAGTCGGTGAGGTAACCTTTTAGGAGCCAGCCGCCTAAGGTGGGATAGATGATTGGGGTGAAGTCGTAACAAGGTAGCCGTATCGGAAGGTGCGGCTGGATCACCTCCTTTCTAAGGATAAGGAAACCTGCACGTTCGTCTTGTTTAGTTTTGAGAGGTCTTGTGGGGCCTTAGCTCAGCTGGGAGAGCGCCTGCTTTGCACGCAGGAGGTCAGCGGTTCGATCCCGCTAGGCTCCATTGGTGAGAGATCACCAAGGATGAACATTGAAAATTGAATATCTATATCAAATAGTAACAAGAAAATAAACCGAAAACGCTGTGAATATTTAATGAGTTTTCTAATTTTTTAAGAAATTAGGTTAATAAGGTTAAGTTAATAAGGGCGCACGGTGGATGCCTTGGCACTAGGAGCCGAAGAAGGACGTGACAAACGACGAAATGCCTCGGGGAGCTGTAAGTAAGCTTAGATCCGGGGGTGTCCGAATGGGGGAACCCAGCAGGTGATACCTGTTACCCATATCTGTTAAGGATATGAGGAGGAAGACGCAGTGAACTGAAACATCTAAGTAGCTGCAGGAAGAGAAAGCAAAAGCGATTGCCTTAGTAGCGGCGAGCGAAACGGCAGGAGGGCAAACCGAAGAGTTTACTCTTCGGGGTTGTAGGACTGCAATGTGGACTTAAAGATTATAGAAGAACTACCTGGGAAGGTAGGCCAAAGAGAGTAACAGCCTCGTATTTTAAATAGTCTTTATACCTAGCAGTATCCTGAGTACGGCGAGACACGTGGAATCTCGTCGGAATCTGGGAGGACCATCTCCCAACCCTAAATACTCCCTAGTGACCGATAGTGAACCAGTACCGTGAGGGAAAGGTGAAAAGCACCCCGGGAGGGGAGTGAAATAGAACCTGAAACCGTGTGCCTACAACAAGTTCGAGCCCGTTAATGGGTGAGAGCGTGCCTTTTGTAGAATGAACCGGCGAGTTACGATATGATGCGAGGTTAAGTTGAAGAGACGGAGCCGCAGGGAAACCGAGTCTGAATAGGGCGCTTTAGTATTATGTCGTAGACCCGAAACCATGTGACCTACCCATGAGCAGGTTGAAGGTGCGGTAAAACGCACTGGAGGACCGAACCAGGGCACGTTGAAAAGTGCTTGGATGACTTGTGGGTAGCGGAGAAATTCCAAACGAACTTGGAGATAGCTGGTTCTCTCCGAAATAGCTTTAGGGCTAGCGTCGACATTAAGATTCTTGGAGGTAGAGCACTGTTTGGGTGAGGGGTCCATCCCGGATTACCAATCTCAGATAAACTCCGAATGCCAATGAATTATGGTCGGCAGTCAGACTGCGAGTGCTAAGATCCGTAGTCGAAAGGGAAACAGCCCAGACCACCAGCTAAGGTCCCAAAATAATTGTTAAGTGGAAAAGGATGTGGGGTTGCACAGACAACTAGGATGTTAGCTTAGAAGCAGCTATTCATTCAAAGAGTGCGTAATAGCTCACTAGTCGAGTGACCCTGCGCCGAAAATGTACCGGGGCTAAAACAATTTACCGAAGCTGTGGATACCTTTAATGGTATGGTAGGAGAGCGTTCTATGTGTGAAGAAGGTATACCGTGAGGAGTGCTGGAACGCATAGAAGTGAGAATGCCGGTATGAGTAGCGAAAGACAGGTGAGAATCCTGTCCACCGTAAGACTAAGGTTTCCAGGGGAAGGCTCGTCCGCCCTGGGTTAGTCGGGACCTAAGGAGAGACCGAAAGGTGTATCCGATGGACAACAGGTTGATATTCCTGTACTAGAGTATGTAGTGATGGAGGGACGCAGTAGGCTAACTAAAGCGTGCGATTGGAAGTGCACGTCTAAGCAGTGAGGTGTGAATTGAGTTAAATGCTTAGTTCTATAACATTGAGCTGTGATGGGGAGCGAAGTTTAGTAGCGAAGTTAGTGATGTCACACTGCCAAGAAAAGCTTCTAGCGTTTAAACATACTCTACCCGTACCGCAAACCGACACAGGTAGTCGAGGCGAGTAGCCTCAGGTGAGCGAGAGAACTCTCGTTAAGGAACTCGGCAAAATGACCCCGTAACTTCGGGAGAAGGGGTGCTGACTTAGGTCAGCCGCAGTGAATAGGCCCAAGCAACTGTTTATCAAAAACACAGCTCTCTGCTAAATCGTAAGATGATGTATAGGGGGTGACGCCTGCCCGGTGCTGGAAGGTTAAGAGGAGTGCTTAGCGTAAGCGAAGGTATGAATTGAAGCCCCAGTAAACGGCGGCCGTAACTATAACGGTCCTAAGGTAGCGAAATTCCTTGTCGGGTAAGTTCCGACCCGCACGAAAGGCGTAATGATTTGGGCACTGTCTCAACGAGAGACTCGGTGAAATTTTAGTACCTGTGAAGATGCAGGTTACCCGCGACAGGACGGAAAGACCCCATGGAGCTTTACTGCAGTTTGATATTGAGTGTCTGTGCCACATGTACAGGATAGGTAGGAGCCATAGAGATCGGGACGCCAGTTTCGATGGAGGCGATGTTGGGATACTACCCTTGTGTTATGGCCACTCTAACCCGGATAGGTGATCCCTATCGGAGACAGTGTCTGACGGGCAGTTTGACTGGGGCGGTCGCCTCCTAAAAGGTAACGGAGGCGCCCAAAGGTTCCCTCAGAATGGTTGGAAATCATTCGCAGAGTGTAAAGGTATAAGGGAGCTTGACTGCGAGAGCTACAACTCGAGCAGGGACGAAAGTCGGGCTTAGTGATCCGGTGGTTCCGTATGGAAGGGCCATCGCTCAACGGATAAAAGCTACCCTGGGGATAACAGGCTTATCTCCCCCAAGAGTTCACATCGACGGGGAGGTTTGGCACCTCGATGTCGGCTCGTCGCATCCTGGGGCTGTAGTCGGTCCCAAGGGTTGGGCTGTTCGCCCATTAAAGCGGCACGCGAGCTGGGTTCAGAACGTCGTGAGACAGTTCGGTCCCTATCCGTCGCGGGCGTAGGAAATTTGAGAGGATCTGCTCCTAGTACGAGAGGACCAGAGTGGACTTACCGCTGGTGTACCAGTTGTCTCGCCAGAGGCATCGCTGGGTAGCTATGTAGGGAAGGGATAAACGCTGAAAGCATCTAAGTGTGAAACCCACCTCAAGATGAGATTTCCCATAACAATATGTTAGTAAGAGCCCTGAGAGAAGATCAGGTAGATAGGTTAGGAGTGGAAGTTGTGTGAGCAATGGAGCGGACTAATACTAATAGCTCGAGGACTTATCCAAAAAGTAACTGAGGATATTTACAGCTGGTTAGATTTTTGTTAGAATATAGGTATTCAATTTTGAATGTTCATCATTCAGAGTTAAGTGACGATAGCCTAGGAGATACACCTGTACCCATGCCGAACACAGAAGTTAAGCCCTAGAACGCCGGAAGTAGTTGGGGGTTGCCCCCTGTGAGATATGGTAGTCGCTTAGCAAGGTTGAGTCTAGAGGAATCTAGGCTCATTTGGGAGTTTAGCTTAGTTGGAATTGAGAGGAAATCGAAATTCCAATCGGCGGATAAGAGAAACGCAGTTTCTCACCGTTGGCTGAGTTAAACGACCATATGGGAGTTTAGCTCAGCTGGGAGAGCATCTGCCTTACAAGCAGAGGGTCAGCGGTTCGATCCCGTTAACTCCCATAGGTCCCGTAGTGTAGCGGTTATCACGTCGCCCTGTCACGGCGAAGATCGCGGGTTCGATTCCCGTCGGGACCGTAGAAACGTAGTTTCTAGCAGATAATGATACGACTCGTTAGCTCAGTTGGTAGAGCAATTGACTTTTAATCAATGGGTCACTGGTTCGAGCCCAGTACGGGTCATTATAGCGGGTTTGGCGGAATTGGCAGACGCACCAGATTTAGGATCTGGCGCTTTACGGCGTGGGGGTTCAAGTCCCTTAACCCGCATAAAAGAATAATAATGAGCCGGCTTAGCTCAGTTGGTAGAGCATCTGATTTGTAATCAGAGGGTCGCGTGTTCAAGTCATGTAGCCGGCATTTTTTTATATAAAGAAACAGATGCGAACGTAGTTCAGTGGTAGAACACCACCTTGCCAAGGTGGGGGTCGCGGGTTCGAATCCCGTCGTTCGCTTGAGGAGGCCGGGGTGGCGGAACTGGCAGACGCACAGGACTTAAAATCCTGCGATTGGTAACGATCGTACCGGTTCGATTCCGGTCCTCGGCATAGACTTAGGTTGGAGAAGAAGCACCCTTAGCTCAACTGGATAGAGTACCTGACTACGAATCAGGCGGTTAGAGGTTCGACTCCTCTAGGGTGCATAAAGCGTAAGCTTTAGTTCGGGAAGTAGCTCAGCTTGGTAGAGTACTTGGTTTGGGACCAAGGTGTCGCAGGTTCGAATCCTGTCTTCCCGATTTATGGCGGTGTAGCTCAGCTGGCTAGAGCGTCCGGTTCATACCCGGGAGGTCGGGGGTTCGATCCCCTTCGCCGCTATACTATTGATCTTGTCGGACCTTTAGCTCAGCTGGTTAGAGCTCTCGGCTCATAACCGAGTGGTCGTAGGTTCAAGTCCTACAAGGTCCATAATTAGCTGGAGGATTACCCAAGTCCGGCTGAAGGGAACGGTCTTGAAAACCGTCAGGCGTGTAAAAGCGTGCGTGGGTTCGAATCCCACATCCTCCTTAATATTAACGCGGGATGGAGCAGCTCGGTAGCTCGTCGGGCTCATAACCCGAAGGTCGTAGGTTCAAATCCTGCTCCCGCAATATTTGGCTCGGTAGCTCAGTTGGTAGAGCAATGGATTGAAGCTCCATGTGTCGGCGGTTCGATTCCGTCTCGCGCCATTTTCTTTAATAATTAGCGGGTGTAGTTTAGTGGTAAAACTACAGCCTTCCAAGCTGTTGTCGCGAGTTCGATTCTCGTCACCCGCTTTGAACATTTGTTCATTACCAAGTTTTTAACTTGGGCGCGTAGCTCAGGTGGTTAGAGCGCACGCCTGATAAGCGTGAGGTCGGTGGTTCGAGTCCACTCGTGCCCATTTTGGAGAATTACTCAAGAGGCTGAAGAGGACGGTTTGCTAAATCGTTAGGTCGGGTAACTGGCGCGGGGGTTCGAATCCCCCATTCTCCGTAGAGAATCAAGTTAGCTTTCTAGCTAACTTTTTTTGTTACTTTGATACATCAATAGAAATAAAAATGTAACAAAGGCGTAACATAAAATCTTTCATTTTCTGTTATACTAGTTAGTGTCTTATACGAAGGAGTCTTTTATTTTATGAAGAAAAAATTATTAACGACTATTTTACTTAGTACAGTTGCTTTATCACAAGTAGGTACAGTTATTTCTGTAGGAGCTGATTCTACTGATGATAAAATCGCTGCACAAGATAGTAAGATTGCTGATTTGAGTTCGAAAGAACAAAGTGCACAAGCAGAAGTTGATCAAATTCAATCTCAAGTTTCTGAAATCAAAAAACAACAAGAAACTCTTAAAGCTGAAAATGATCGTTTGAATGAAGAGTCTGCTCGCCTCTCTGCTGAGATTGAAGAGCTGTCTAAGAACATTGTTGCTCGTCAAGAATCATTGGCAAACCAAGCACGTAGTGCTCAAACAACAGGAACTGCTACAAGTTACATCAACGCTATTGTAAGTTCTGGATCATTGACTGAAGCTATTTCTCGTGTTTCTGCAATGAATGAAATTGCTAGCGCTAACAACAAGATGCTTGAAGAGCAAAAACGCGATAAAGAAGCAATTGACGCTAAGCAAAAAGAAAACAATGAAGCAATCAACACTGTTATTGCCAACCAACAAAAATTAGATGATGATGCGCAAGCGTTGACAACTAAAGAAGCTGAGTTGAAAGTTGCACAATTGAATTTGGCAGCTGAAAAATCAACTGCAGAAAATGAAAAGAATGCATTGCTTGCTGAGAAAGCAGCAGCTGAGAAAGCTGCAGCTGAAGCAGCAGCAGCTGAAGCAGCTTACCGTGCACAACAAGAAGAGCAACGTAAGGCTGTAGAAGCATCTGCTAATACTAACTTGCAAGCACAAGTGCAAGCTGCAACTCAAACGCCAGCAGCTGAAGCAGCACAACCTCAAGCAACTGTTGCAACTCCTGCTGCAGCACCAGTAGTTCAAACTCAAACTGTTGCTACACCTGCTGCAACTAGTCGTCCAACGTACAGCACATCTGCAAGTTCATACCCAGTAGGTGAATGTACTTGGGGTGTGAAAGTATTGGCACCTTGGGCTGGTGATTATTGGGGTAATGGAGCACAGTGGGCTGCAAGTGCCGCAGCAGCTGGATTCCGTACTGGAAGCCAACCACAAGTCGGAGCTATTGCATGTTGGAATGACGGTGGATATGGACACGTAGCGGTTGTTACTGCTGTTCAATCTACTACAAGTATCCAAGTATCTGAATCTAACTACTTAGGTATCCGTAGCATTGGGAACTACCGTGGATGGTTTAACCCAGTGAATGCACAAGGATCAGTTACTTACATCTATCCAAACTAAGAATTCAAAACACCCACTTTTAGTGGGTGTTTTTTACTATAGTTACTATTTTAATTTTTGGTGGATTATGGATTGAAAAATCATGTAAAAAGCGTTACAATGGGTAAAGAGAAGATTTGTACAATTTGTACATTGTGGTTAAATTTATGTGGAGGAAATCATGTCGTTTTCGGATTTAATGCTGTTTGCTTTATCTTCTAACCAAGATTTGGCTGAACGTGTCTCTAAGGAGATGGGATTGCCACTTGGTAAGTCGACCGTACGTCAATTTTCAGATGGGGAAATCCAGGTCAATATTGAGGAGTCTATTCGTGGTAAAGAGGTGTATATTCTTCAATCTACGAGCTCTCCTGTAAATGATAATTTAATGGAAATTTTGATCATGGTAGATGCTTTAAAACGTGCCAGTGCTCAAACCATTAATGTAGTTATGCCTTATTATGGTTATGCTCGTCAAGACCGTAAAGCTCGTGCTCGTGAACCGATTACATCCAAATTGGTTGCCAATATGTTAGAAATTGCTGGTGTAGATCGTCTCTTAACCATTGATTTGCATGCTGCTCAGATTCAAGGGTTCTTTGATATTCCGGTGGATCATTTGATGGGGGCTCCATTGATTGCAGACTACTTTGAACGTCGTGGCATGGTTGGTTCTGACTATGTGGTAGTCAGTCCGGACCACGGTGGTGTGACGCGTGCTCGTAAGCTAGCTGAATTTTTGAAAACGCCGATTGCTATCATTGATAAACGTCGGAGTGTCGATAAAATGAACACCAGTGAAGTCATGAACATCATTGGGAACGTTGAAGGGAAAACTTGTATCCTGATCGATGATATGATCGATACTGCAGGAACAATTTGCCATGCTGCGGATGCACTTGCTGAAGCAGGAGCAGTAGAAGTCTACGCTAGTTGTACGCATCCGGTATTGTCTGGTCCAGCTATGGACAATATTCAGAAATCAGCCATTAAGAAGTTGGTAGTATTGGACACCATTTACCTACCTGAAGAGCGCTTAATTGATAAAATTGAACAAATCTCCATCGCAAAACTATTGGCAGAAGCGATTATCCGCATCCATGAAAAACGTCCTCTGTCTCCTCTATTTGAAACTGGAAATGCGAAAAAATCTTAAAAATGTAAAAAAGAGGTTGTAGAGAGCCTCTTTTTTAAGAAAGGAAAGATATGTTTTTCAACTGGTTAAAAAAAGAAAGTAAGATAAAAAATCAGAGGGAGGAGTTGTTGAAAGAAGCACAAAAAAATGAGGATAGAATGGATCCTTGTCTACCAAAAAAGACCTTGCCAAAAAGTGGTGCAATCAAATAAAAGAAGTAAAACACTTACAAAATAAAAGATTTCTACTTTAAAAGTCAAATCTTCTCTTACCTAAAAAAATATAAAATTAATTTAAAAAATGGGTCAGATTTTATTGACAAATAAAATATATCGTAGTAAACTAGTAATAGTTACGAAGTAACGAATTATTTTTTAAAATGAAAAAAGGAGATAAAACAATGAAAAAAGTTTTATTATCATCAGTAGCAGCTCTTGCAGTATTTGCAGCAGCAGCACCAGCATTTGCGAATGAAAACCCTATTAACGGTGGAGCTAACACTCCAGGTGCATATGACCAACCAGTAACTGGTGGTGGAGTAAACGATCCTTACAACGCTCAAACTGAGTTTAAAAATGGTCGTAAAGCTAATGAGTATGTTGGTGGTCACCAAGAAGACATTGATGCTATCGCATCACAAGATCCAGCAGTAATCGAAGCTAAGAAAGCATTCGATGCTGTTGAAGGTGGTTCACACCTTTACGGTGAAAAGAAAGCAGCTTATGAAGAAGCATTGAACAATGCTCGTAATGCAGCTCGTAACGCTAAAATCCAAGAATCTCAAAAGACATACAACACTGCTGACAAGAAACAAGGTTCTTACTATATCTTGAATGAAACTCCAGAACAAGCTAACGCACGTTACTTGAAAGAACATGGAATTTCTAAAGAAGAAGCAGCTAAACAATCTAAAGAAGAAGCAGCTAAAGCAGAAGAAGCAGCTAAAGCAGCAGCAGCTGGTAAAGCTGGATCTAAACAAGCTGACAAAGCTCTTCCAAAAACAAGCGCTGTTAAATAATTTTTATTAATTAGCTCTTAAATTAAATATCACTGAGCCTTCGGGCTCGGTGTTATTTTTTAGAGTAAACGGTATATAGGGGATCTTATTTTTATGAATCGTACAGATAAACATTCTAGTTCTAAAAGAAAGGGCATTTCGCTTATTCTTGCTTTGCTTACTCTTATAGCCCTTGTAGGTGGTTTTGTCCTCTTTAATCCATTTGGGAAACAGACCTCATCTGATAAAAAGGACACGAGCTCATCATCTAGTGCAAGTAGCAAAGAGGTCAAGGAAGTTAAGTATGAGCCAAGTCAAGAAGAAAAAGAGTATTTAGCCAACCGCTTTGCTCAATTAACTTCTGTCAATCCAGAAGCGATTGCCTATGTTTATGCTCCAGGAACTGAGTTAGATGAGCCTGTTGTTCAAACAGGGGATAATGCTACTTATTTGGATAAGACGTTTGAGGGTGGAAACCAACCTTTAATGGGAACTGTTTTCATGGATACTGATAATAAAAAAGACTTTAGTGATCGTTTGACCTGGTTATTCGGTCATGCTCGTGGTAGCCAGGTTGAAGACCATCGGATGTTTAACGATGTTAACTTCTATGATAACCAAGAGTACTTTAACCAGCACCCTTACGTAGTTATTGAAACACCTGAGCGTAAGTATTATTATGAAGCAATGGGCTTGGTCATTGTTCCTGAAACAACAGCTTTCTATCGTACCAGCTTTTCAGATGATGAAGATTTCACTACCCAGTTGAAAAACATCTATGAGTCAGCGCGTACAAAGAATCCAAATATTAAAATCAATGCTTCTGATAAGTACCTAGTCTTGTCTACTTGTCGCGAAGAAGATGAAACTATCCGTTCCAATCTCTACCTTCGTCAAATTCCGGATTCGGAAATGAAGGATTTCTTGGCGAAACATGGTGATCAGTTGAATTATGTTGCAACACGTGGTCAAGAATAGAAAAGATTTGGTAAAATTTATTCAATGAGAGGATTTAGCATGTGCTAAGTCCTTTTTTGATGAAAAAGGCCATTATTGTATCATTTTAGTTGGGACTAGCCCCTTTTTTGCGATGGTTTTCTATTTATAGTATAATGGTGATAGAACTTTTTTGGAGGTGGCTATGGATTTAACAAAACGGTTTAATCAAAATTTGAATCGAATCGAGATTTCTTTGATTCGTCAGTTTGACCAAGCCATTTCTTCTATTCCAGGTGTTTTACGCTTAACCTTGGGTGAGCCAGATTTTACGACACCGGATCATGTAAAGGAAGCGGCAAAAGCAGCTATTGATGCCAACCAGAGCCATTATACGGGGATGAGTGGCTTGCTAGCTTTGCGAGAAGCTGCTAGTCAGTTTGTAGCTGAAAAATATAACCTACAATATCGACCAGAGGATGAAATTTTGGTTACTATTGGGGCAACGGAGGCCCTTTCTGCGACCTTGACCGCTATATTGGAACCGGGAGATGTAGTGCTCTTACCAGCACCAGCTTATCCTGGTTACGAACCTATTATTAAACTGATGGGGGCTAGTGTCGTCGAAATCGATACGACAGACAATCGCTTTATCCTCAGTCCTGAGGCTTTAGAAAAGGCTATAGAAGTGCAAGGAAATCGCGTCAAGGCGGTTATTCTCAACTACCCAGCTAATCCGACAGGTGTCACCTACTCTAAGGAGCAAATGCAGGATTTGGCTAGTGTCTTGAAGAAATATGAAGTTTTTGTCGTTTGTGATGAGGTCTATTCAGAATTAACCTACACAGGTCAGCCTCACGTTTCCTTGGGATCCTATCTACGGGACCAAGCCATTATTATCAATGGTTTATCAAAATCTCATGCTATGACAGGCTGGAGACTCGGTTTTATCTTTGCGCCGGCTCCTTTGACAGCTCAATTAATCAAGAGTCATCAGTACTTGGTGACTGCAGCGGGGACCATGAACCAGTATGCAGCCATTGAAGCCTTAACGATTGGTAAAGACGATGCAGAGCCGATGAAACGGGAATACATAGAGCGTCGAGATTATATCATCAAAGAAATGTCTGCCATGGGCTTTGATATTATCCGCCCGGATGGTGCCTTCTATATCTTTGCTAAGATCCCACAAGGATATAACCAAGACTCCTTCGATTTTTTGAAGCTCCTAGCCCAAGAAAAGGCTGTTGCCTTTATCCCAGGAATGGCTTTTGGATCATACGGTGAAGGATATGTACGCTTGTCTTATGCAGCAAGTATGGAAGTGATCCAAGAAGCGATGAGTCGGTTGAAGGAGTTTATGAAAGAACATGCTGGAGAGCATTGAGAGTCGTGGCATCGTCCTCTACCATCGGGATTACCGAGAGGACGATAAGTTGGTTAAAATCTTTACAGAGCAAGCTGGCAAGCTGATGTTTTTCGTGAAACATGCCAATCGTTCTCGGTTGAATTCTATGATCCAACCGTTGACTTTAGCGGATATGTATCTGAAAATCAATGATGACGGACTCAGCTACATCGAAGATATTCATGAGGTTCAAAGTTTTCAAGGGATTAATCAAGACCTTTTTCGTCTTTCCTACGCAACCTATATACTAGCCTTGGCAGATGCTAGTATACAGGATCGTCAACCTGATCCAGCCTTATTTGCTTTTTTAGAGCAGACCTTGCAATTGATGGATCGGGGCTTGGATTATGAAATCTTGACCAATATTTTTGAAATGCAGATTTTATCCCGATTTGGTGTCGCCTTAAACGTCCATGAGTGTTGTATCTGTCATCGAGTGGGGCTGCCTTTTGATTTTTCATTCCGATTAGGTGGTGTCCTTTGCCCAGATCATTATGATCGTGACGAAAGACGAGCCCACTGGGATCCAAATGCCCTCTATTTGTTGGATCGTTTTCAAGCTGTGAAATTTAGTGAGCTAGAGACGATTTCCATCCATGATGAGATGAAGAAAGAGTTGAGAAAGTGTCTAGACCAACTCTATGATGAATATGTCGGCATTCATCTAAAAGCTAAGAAATTTATTGATTCCCTGGGAAGCTGGGGAGAGATCTTAAAAGATCAGTCTGGAGGTAAGAAATGAAAAAAATTGCAGTTGATGCAATGGGTGGAGATCATGCTCCACAGGCCCTAGTAGAAGGGGTCAATCAAGCCATACAAGAATTTAAGGATATTGAAGTCATTTTGTATGGGGATGAGGCTAAAATTAAGCAATACCTGACAGCAACTGAGCGGGTATCGATCGTCCATACGGATGAGAAAATCAACTCAGATGATGAGCCAACTCGTGCGATTCGTCGGAAAAAGCAAGCCAGCATGGTCTTAGCAGCGCATGCAGTTAAGAATGGGGAAGCAGATGCGATGCTTTCTGCAGGAAATACAGGAGCTCTTCTTGCCTCTGGTTACTTCATCGTCGGTCGGATCAAGGTCATCGATCGTCCAGGTTTGATGTCGACTCTTCCAACCCTTGATGGGAAGGGCTATGATATGTTGGATCTGGGGGCAAATGCTGAAAATACGCCAACACACTTGCACCAATATGCGATTATGGGAGCCTATTACGCAGAGAATGTTCGTGGCGTTAAGCGGCCTCGTATCGGTCTCTTAAATAACGGAACAGAGGAAAGCAAGGGAGATCCCCTCCGCAAGGAGACCTATCAATTATTATCAGCAGATCCTGCCCTCAACTTTGTAGGAAATGTAGAAGCGCGTGATTTGATGGATGGAGTTGCTGACGTCATTGTGACTGATGGATTTACAGGAAATGCTGTCCTTAAGACCATGGAAGGAACTGCTTTGGGCCTCTTTAAACAGTTGAAAACGGTCCTTAGTGGTGGTGGCTTGAAGGCTAAGATTGGAGCCTTCCTCTTGAAGAATGATCTAAGAGGTTTGAAAAAGACCTTGGATTATTCAGATGTTGGAGGTGCGGTCTTGTTTGGTTTACAAGCCCCTGTCGTGAAAACCCATGGTTCTAGTGATGCCAAAGCAGTCTACAGCACGATCCGCCAGATCCGGACCATGTTGGAAACAGATGTTATTCGTAAGTCTGTGGTTGAATTATCAGAATTGGAGGAAGAGAAATGAGTCGTCATCAAGAAATTTTTAAACTAGTTGAAGGGTTGATTAAAGATCATAAGGGATCTGAGTATGAGGTAACTTTGGATTTGGATTTACGAAAGGACTTGGAAGTAGATTCAGTTGATCTCATGGAATACATTATTTATTTGGAAGAAGCCTACCAAATTGATATCCCAGACAAGGATATTGATGCCATGGCAACCGTTGGAGATATGGTAGACTACGTTTTGAAGAAAACAAGCAAATAAAGTTCGGTTTTTACGAACAAATAAGCATCTAAAAATAAGAGGTTGAATCTTTTTGATTCAATCTCTTATTATTTTTGTGTTACAAGCGAACAAGATACGGATTTAACTTGAAAAAACTACCTCTCTGTGATACACTGAAAGGGATAAAAGATGAAAGGCGAACAAGAAGATGTCCGATCAATTAATTTATACGGGGAAAGCAAAAGATATTTATAGTACAGAAGACGAACATGTGATTAAGTCCGTTTATAAGGACCAGGCCACTATGCTGAATGGGGCTCGTAAAGAGACCATCGAAGGAAAAGGTGTGCTGAATAATCAGATTTCGTCTCTTATTTTTGAAAAATTGAATGCTGCTGGGGTAGCGACGCACTTTATCGAACGTATTTCTGATACCGAACAACTCAACAAGAAAGTGACCATCATTCCTTTGGAAGTTGTTCTTCGTAATGTGACGGCGGGTTCTTTCTCCAAACGGTTTGGTGTGGAAGAAGGGGTGGACCTAGAAACTCCAATTGTTGAATTTTACTACAAAAACGATGAGTTGGATGATCCATTTATCAATGATGAGCATGTGAAGTTCTTGGATATTGCCAATGATGAACAAATCGCTTATATCAAGGAAGAAACGCGTCGTATCAATGAATTGCTGAAAGATTGGTTTGCGCAAATTGGTCTTCGCTTGATTGACTTTAAATTGGAATTTGGTTTTGATAAGGATGGCAAGATCATCTTGGCAGACGAATTCTCACCAGATAACTGTCGCCTTTGGGATGCGGAAGGGCACCATATGGACAAGGATGTTTTCCGTAGGGACTTGGGAAGTCTAACGGATGTTTATAAGGTTGTGTTGGAGAAATTGCAGGGATTGAAGTAATCATTTTGGAACGGAATCCCTTCGTCTTCGATAACCTATTTGAATAGAAATAAAGGAACTAAAATGGATAAACGTATTTTCGTTGAGAAAAAAGCTGACTTTCGTGTGAAATCTCACTCATTAGTAAAAGAATTACAGCATAATCTTCAGTTGAAAACCTTGAAGGATCTTCGGATTGTGCAAGTTTACGATGTCTTTAATTTGGCAGAGGACTTGTTTGCGCGTGCGGAAAAACATATCTTCTCTGAGCAAGTGACCGATACTGTTTTGGATGAAGCTGAGGTTCAGGCTGATCTTGAGAAGCATGCTTTCTTTGCGATCGAAAGTTTGCCTGGTCAATTTGACCAACGTGCGGCATCTTCACAAGAAGCTTTGCTGTTGCTTGGTAGTTCAAATGATGTAACAGTGAATACAGCGCAACTTTACTTGGTCAACAAGGATATTGATGCGAATGAGTTGGAAGCTGTCAAAAACTACCTCTTGAACCCAGTGGATTCTCGTTTCAAAGACATCACTCTTGGTATTGCGAAACAGGATTTCTCTGAGTCTGACAAGACCATTCCAAGCTTGGATTTCTTTGAAACTTATGCGGCAGAAGATTTTGCAAAGTATAAAGCAGAGCAAGGATTGGCCATGGAAGTGGATGACCTTCTCTTCATTCAAGATTACTTCAAGTCTATCGGACGTGTACCAACTGAGACGGAGCTTAAGGTTTTAGATACTTACTGGTCTGACCACTGCCGTCACACAACTTTCGAGACTGAGTTGAAAAACATCGACTTCTCAGCTTCTAAATTTGAAAAACAATTGCAAGCGACTTATGACAAGTATATTGCCATGCGTGATGAGTTGGGACGTACCGAAAAACCTCAAACCTTGATGGATATGGCGACTATTTTTGGTCGTTATGAGCGTGCCAATGGTCGTTTGGACGACATGGAAGTGTCTGATGAAATCAATGCCTGCTCTGTTGAAATTGAAGTGGATGTCAATGGTGTGAAAGAGCCATGGCTTCTCATGTTCAAGAACGAAACTCACAACCACCCAACGGAGATTGAACCATTTGGTGGAGCGGCTACTTGTATCGGTGGGGCCATTCGTGACCCATTGTCAGGGCGTTCCTACGTTTACCAAGCCATGCGTATCTCAGGTGCTGGTGATATTACAGCTCCAATTTCAGCGACTCGCGCTGGTAAATTGCCGCAACAAGTGATTTCTAAAACAGCGGCTCATGGTTATTCTTCATATGGGAACCAAATTGGTCTTGCAACAACTTATGTTCGTGAATACTTCCACCCAGGTTTCGTTGCTAAACGTATGGAGCTAGGTGCCGTTGTCGGTGCGGCTCCTAAGGAAAATGTTGTCCGTGAAAAACCTGAAGCAGGTGATGTGATTATCTTGCTCGGTGGTAAGACTGGACGTGACGGTGTCGGTGGTGCGACAGGTTCTTCTAAAGTTCAAACGGTTGAATCTGTTGAAACGGCTGGTGCTGAGGTTCAAAAAGGAAACGCTATCGAAGAACGGAAGATTCAACGTCTTTTCCGTAATGGGGAAGTGACCCGTCTGATCAAGAAATCAAATGACTTTGGTGCTGGTGGTGTCTGTGTGGCGATCGGTGAATTAGCAGATGGTCTTGAAATTTATCTGGATAAAGTGCCATTGAAATACCAAGGTTTGAACGGTACAGAAATTGCCATTTCTGAATCTCAGGAACGGATGGCTGTAGTGGTTCGTCCAGAAGATGTAGATGCCTTCATTGCAGCATGTAACAAAGAAAATATTGATGCTGTGGTTGTTGCGACAGTGACTGAAAAACCAAATCTTGTCATGCATTGGAATGGTGAAACCATCGTTGATTTGGAACGTCGTTTCCTTGATACAAATGGTGTACGTGTGGTTGTAGATGCTAAGGTGGTTGACAAGGATGTCAAGCTTCCAGAAGAACGTCAAACATCTGCTGAAACTCTTGAAGCAGATACTCTTGAAGTCTTGGCTGATCTGAACCATGCTAGTCAAAAAGGGTTACAAACCATCTTCGATAGCTCAGTTGGTCGTTCAACAGTTAATCACCCACTGGGTGGTCGCTACCAAATCACACCAACGGAAGCCTCTGTACAGAAATTGCCAGTTCAACATGGCGTGACAACAACTGCCTCTGTCATGGCACAAGGGTTCAACCCATATATCGCAGAATGGTCTCCTTATCATGGTGCTGCTTATGCAGTCATCGAAGCAACTGCTCGTTTGGTTGCTGCTGGTGCAAACTGGTCTAAGGCTCGTTTCTCTTATCAAGAATATTTCGAGCGGATGGATAAACAAGCAGAGCGTTTTGGTCAGCCAGTAGCTGCTCTTCTAGGCTCTATCGAAGCACAGATTCAACTTGGTTTGCCATCTATCGGTGGGAAGGACTCTATGTCTGGTACCTTCGAAGAATTGACAGTACCACCAACCTTGGTTGCCTTTGGGGTGACAACAGCAGATAGCCGTAAGGTTCTTTCTCCAGAATTTAAAGCTGCTGGTGAAAATATCTATTACATCCCAGGTCAAGCTTTGGCCCAAGAAATTGATTTTGATCTTATCAAGTCTAACTTTGCTCAGTTTGAAGCTATTCAAGCAACCCACAAAGTGACAGCAGCATCAGCTGTTAAATATGGAGGTGTCCTTGAAGCTCTTGCACTTGCAACATTTGGGAACCATATCGGTGCCACTGTTGAATTAGCTGACCTTGACAGCAGCTTGACAGCCCAATTGGGTGGATTCATCTTCACTTCACCTGAAGAAATTGCAGGTGTTGAGAAGATTGGACAAACAGTTGGAGACTTTACACTGCTTGTCAACGGTGTAATGCTCGATGGACACAAACTTGACAGTGCCTTCCAAGGTAAATTGGAAGAAGTTTACCCGACAGAATTTGAACAGGCAACTGAACTGAAAGAAGTACCTGCTGTAACATCAGATGCTGTCATTAAAGCCAAAGAAATAGTTGATAAACCTGTGGTTTACATTCCGGTGTTCCCAGGTACCAACTCGGAGTATGACTCCGCTAAGGCCTTTGAAAAAGAAGGGGCCAAAGTCAACTTGGTACCATTTGTCACACTGAATGAAGAAGCGATTGTCAAGTCTGTTGACACCATGGTTGACAACATTGAAAAAGCAAACATTATCTTCTTTGCCGGTGGCTTCTCAGCTGCGGATGAACCAGATGGATCTGCTAAATTTATCGTTAACATCTTGCTCAATGAAAAAGTACGTGCGGCCATCGATAGCTTCATCGAAGGTGGTGGTTTGATCATCGGTATCTGTAATGGATTCCAAGCTCTTGTTAAATCAGGTCTTCTTCCATACGGTAACTTTGAAGATGCAAGCAGTACGAGTCCAACTCTCTTCTACAATGATGCCAACCAACACGTGGCTAAGATGGTGGAAACACGGATTGCTAATACCAACTCACCATGGCTTGCAGGCGTGGAAGTTGGTGATATCCATGCCATCCCAGTATCACACGGTGAAGGGAAGTTTGTCGTGACAGCTGAAGAATTTGAGGAACTCCGTGATAATGGTCAAATCTTTAGCCAATACGTTGACTTCGAAGGCAAACCAAGCATGGATTCAAAATACAATCCTAACGGATCTGTCCATGCGATCGAAGGGATTACCAGCAAGAACGGTCAAATCATTGGGAAGATGGGTCACTCAGAACGTTTTGAAGACGGTCTCTTCCAAAATATTCCGGGAAATAAAGACCAGCATCTCTTTGCATCAGCGGTTCAATATTTTACTGGAAAATAAAAGGTATACAACATGACATACGAAGTAAAATCTCTTAATGAAGAGTGTGGAGTCTTTGGGATTTGGGGACATCCAGATGCTGCGAAACTCACTTATTTTGGGCTTCACAGTCTCCAACACCGGGGACAAGAAGGAGCAGGAATCCTAGCAAATGACCAAGGAACCCTGAGACGCCATCGAGACACAGGCCTTCTTTCAGAAGTCTTTCGGAATCCATTAAATTTGGAAAAATTAACAGGAAGCTCTGCTATCGGGCATGTTCGCTATGCGACAGCAGGGGAAGCGTCTGTGGATAACATCCAACCCTTCCTCTTCCGCTTTCAAGATACGCAGTTTGGTCTGGCCCATAATGGGAATTTGACCAATGCCCAATCGCTCAAATCTGAATTAGAAAAAAATGGAGCCATCTTTAGCTCAACCTCTGACTCAGAAATACTGGCCCACTTGATTCGACGGAGTCACAACCCTTCCTTTATGGGGAAAATCAAGGAAGCGCTCAATACGGTCAAAGGCGGTTTTGCTTATTTGATGCTGTTTGAAGATAAGCTGATTGCAGCCTTAGACCCCAATGGCTTCCGTCCTCTTTCTATCGGGAAAATGGCTAATGGAGCCTTGGTTGTTTCTTCTGAAACCTGTGCTTTTGAGGTTATCGGGGCAGAATGGATCCGAGATGTGCACCCTGGTGAGCTCGTTATCTTTGATGAAAATGGCATTACTTATGATCGCTATACGGATGATACGCAACTGGCGATTTGTTCCATGGAGTATATCTATTTTGCTCGTCCTGATTCCAATATCCAAGGGGTCAACGTCCATACGGCTCGAAAGCGGATGGGAGCTCAGTTGGCACGAGAATTTAAGAACCAGGCAGATATTGTGGTGGGGGTTCCCAACTCCTCTCTCAGTGCTGCCATGGGCTTTGCGGAAGAATCTGGTTTGCCAAATGAAATGGGCTTGATCAAGAATCAGTATATCCAACGGACCTTTATCCAACCGACTCAGGAATTGCGGGAACAAGGAGTGCGAATGAAACTCTCTGCCGTATCTGGTGTCGTGAAAGGCAAACGGGTTGTCATGATTGATGACTCTATCGTGCGTGGAACCACCTCTCGTCGAATTGTGAAATTGTTGAAAGAAGCAGGGGCTACAGAAGTCCATGTGGCAATTGCCAGCCCAGCTTTGGCTTATCCGTGTTTCTATGGAATTGATATTCAGAGTCGCGAGGAGCTGATCGCAGCCAATCATACAGTGGAGGAAACTTGTGAGATTATCGGTGCGGATAGCTTGACTTACTTGTCCATTGATGGCTTGATTGATTCTATTGGTATTGATACCGATGCACCAAACGGTGGTCTTTGTGTTGCTTACTTCGATGGGAAATACCCAACGCCTTTATATGACTACGAAGAACGCTATGTAGAAAGTTTGAAAGAACACACTTCTTTCTATTAAGAACAGTGCAAAAGAAAAGGAATGAATAAAATGACGAATAAAAATGCTTATGCGCAGTCTGGTGTGGATGTTGAAGCGGGTTATGAAGTTGTTGAACGGATCAAAAAACACGTAGCACGTACAGAGCGTGCAGGTGTCATGGGAACTCTTGGTGGATTCGGTGGCATGTTTGACCTTTCAAAAACAGGTGTCAAAGAGCCTGTTTTGATCTCAGGGACGGACGGTGTCGGAACCAAACTCATGCTAGCTATCAAGTACGACAAGCACGATACCATTGGTCAAGACTGTGTAGCTATGTGTGTCAATGATATCATTGCTGCAGGCGCGGAGCCCCTCTACTTCCTAGACTATGTGGCAACTGGGAAAAATGAACCTGCTAAGCTAGAACAAGTGGTTGCTGGTGTTGCAGAAGGGTGTGTGCAAGCAGGCGCAGCCCTCATCGGTGGGGAAACGGCTGAAATGCCTGGTATGTACGGTGAAGACGACTATGACTTGGCTGGATTTGCTGTTGGTGTTGCGGAAAAATCTCAAATCATCGACGGTTCAAAAGTAGCAGCAGGCGACGTGATTCTGGGGCTTGCCTCAAGCGGTATCCACTCAAACGGTTACTCCCTTGTTCGTCGTGTCTTTGCGGATTACACAGGCGAAGAAGTTTTGCCTGAGTTGGAAGGTAAAAAACTCAAAGACGTCCTTTTGGAACCAACTCGTATCTACGTCAAAGCTGTTTTGCCTCTTATCAAAGAAGAATTGGTCAATGGGATTGCCCACATCACAGGTGGTGGTTTCATCGAAAATGTCCCACGGATGTTCTCAGATGACTTGGCTGCTGAAATTGACGAAAGCAAGGTTCCAGTTCTTCCAATTTTCAAAGCCCTTGAAAAATATGGACAAATCAAACACGAAGAAATGTTTGAAATCTTCAACATGGGTATTGGTCTCATGCTTGCAGTTAAACCAGAACATGTTGAACGTGTCAAAGAACTTCTTGACGAACCTGTTTATGAAATCGGTCGTATTGTGAAGAAGACAGATGCAAGTGTGGTGATTAAATAATGGTGCTATCACCATTTTATACGGAGAAATTGTAGAAAGGAGTGTTTAGTTAGCAAGCCTAACTGAACACGGGACTCATTTTCTAGGAAAAAAGAGAAATCATTTTGTGTGCAAGCACCCAGCAATGATTTCCTATTTTTCTACGAAACTGTTCGGCTAGCCGAAACGTCCCTTTGTATCGAATATGAAAATCGCTGTATTTGCCTCTGGCAACGGCTCAAACTTCCAGGTGATCGCGGAACAATTTCCAGTAGGATTTGTCTTTTCAGATCACCGGGATGCCTATGTGCTCGAGCGTGCCGAAAAGCTTGGAGTTCCTTCCTATGCTTTTGAACTCAAGGAATTTGAGAGCAAAGCAGACTACGAAGGAGCCATTGTCGAGCTCTTGGATGAGCACGAGATTGACCTAGTCTGTTTGGCTGGTTATATGAAAATCGTCGGTCCAACCTTGCTAGCGGCTTATGAAGGCCGTATCATCAATATTCACCCGGCTTATCTGCCAGAATTTCCAGGCGCTCATGGTATTGAGGATGCTTGGAATGCAGGTGTTGAGCAGTCTGGTGTGACCATTCATTGGGTGGACTCGGGCGTGGATACCGGTAAGGTCATCAAACAAGTCCATGTACCACGCCTTGAAGGGGATACCCTTGACACTTTCGAAACCCGCATCCACGAAACAGAGTACAAACTCTATCCAGAAGTATTGGAACTTTTGGGAGTGGAGAGGAAATAAGAAGGAAATCAAGTTTTGATTGTGTAATTTTGGTAGGAGAAAAATGATTAATCTGAAATTAGTAGATGAGAGCAGTTTTCAGGCAGTGCTGGATCTGAAAATATCTGATGCTGATAAACGAGCACGTTTCGTAGCTCCAAATGTACGCTCTTTAGCTGACGCATGGCTCTACCGAGAGAATGGGGATGTGTTTCCAATGGCAATCTATTGGAATGAGCAAGTAGTTGGTTTTCTCCTGCTGGAAATAGATAAGGATGAAGCAGAATACTTTATCTGGCGGATAATGATTGGCCAGCAGTACCAAGGAAAAGGTTATGGACGAAAAGCCTTGGAAGTTCTAATAAAAGAGGCTCAGATGGATAGATGTTGCAATCATATTATCGCAGATTATGTAGTCGGAAATGAAAAAATGAAGCACCTGCTGACTAGTCTGGGTTTTCGGGAAACAGGATTTATAGAAGAAAATAATGAAATCGCTATGCGCTTGGACCTAAAGAAAGAGGAATAGAATGACGAAAAAAGCTTTAATCAGTGTCTCAGATAAGACAGGCATTGTAGAATTTGCGAAAGAGCTGAAAACTCTGGGCTGGGATATCATCTCAACAGGTGGTACCAAAGTTGCCCTTGACAATGCCGGTGTTGATACCATTGCCATTGACGATGTGACTGGTTTTCCAGAAATGATGGACGGCCGTGTGAAGACTCTCCATCCAAATATCCACGGTGGTCTTCTCGCTCGTCGTGACCTTGATAGTCACCTTGATGCTGCTAAGGACAATCAGATCGAGCTCATTGACCTTGTAGTGGTCAATCTCTATCCTTTCAAGGAAACCATTCTCAAACCAGACGTGACTTATGCGGATGCCGTTGAAAACATCGATATCGGTGGTCCATCAATGCTTCGTTCAGCAGCTAAAAACCACGCTAGCGTAACAGTTGTTGTAGACCCTGCTGACTATGCTGTTGTTCTTGACGAATTGTCAGCAAACGGCGAAACCTCTTACGAAACTCGTCAACGTTTAGCAGCAAAAGTATTCCGTCACACAGCAGCCTATGATGCCTTGATTGCGGAATACTTCACAGCTCAAGTGGGTGAAAGCAAACCTGAAAAACTCACTCTGACCTATGATCTCAAACAAGCTATGCGTTACGGGGAGAACCCTCAACAAGACGCTGATTTCTACCAAAAAGCTTTGCCGACGGATTACTCTATTGCATCGGCTAAACAGCTCAACGGGAAAGAGTTGTCCTTCAACAATATCCGTGATGCGGATGCTGCGATTCGTATCATTCGCGATTTTAAAGACCGTCCAACCGTTGTGGCATTGAAACACATGAATCCATGTGGAATCGGTCAGGCTGATGACATCGAGACTGCTTGGAACTACGCTTATGAATCTGATCCGGTGTCTATCTTTGGTGGTATCGTCGTTCTCAACCGTGAGGTAGATGCTGCGACAGCTGAGAAGATGCATGGTGTTTTCCTTGAAATCATCATCGCGCCAAGCTACACAGACGAAGCACTTGAAATCTTGACTAATAAAAAGAAAAACTTGCGAATCCTTGCCTTGCCATTTGACGCTCAAGATGCTAGTGAAGTAGAGGCTGAGTACACAGGTGTTGTTGGTGGCCTTCTCGTTCAAAACCAAGATGTGGTGAAAGAAAGTCCCGCTGACTGGCAAGTGGTGACCAAACGCCAACCAACTGATATAGAAGCGACTGCTCTTGAGTTTGCTTGGAAAGCCATCAAGTATGTCAAATCAAACGGGATTATCGTGACCAACGATCACATGACACTTGGTGTTGGCCCTGGTCAAACCAATCGTGTGGCTTCCGTCCGTATCGCCATTGATCAAGCGAAAGACCGTCTTGACGGAGCTGTTCTTGCTTCAGATGCCTTTTTCCCATTTGCAGATAACGTGGAAGAAATCGCCAAAGCAGGAATCAAAGCGATCATCCAGCCAGGAGGCTCGGTCCGTGACCAAGAATCTATTGAAGCAGCTGATAAATACGGTTTAACCATGATCTTTACAGGTGTTCGTCACTTCAGACATTAATCAAATAAGGCACTCATCGATAGATGAGTGCCTTTATTAGTCAAGCGACCTTTAATTTGGATAGATATAGCTGACCGTTCCCCAGACAACATTCGTGGGGTCAAACCAGCCACGGAAATTGTTGATGGTTCGATTTCCATTGTAATTGGCTTCCTTCACTTGGATATTTTGGTTATGTTCGACCTCCGTCACGACTGCAACGTGGCCATAGCCTCCATTATCCCAGCAGACGATAGCACCTACCTCTGGGGTGTTTCCTGTCCGGAAGCCAGCAGCGCGTGCACTAGTAGTCCACATACCACCGTTACCCCACCAGTTTTGTGACCAAGGAGCCAGCTCTTTTGCTGCCCAGGTACATTCGCCAATGGGATAGTAATTATCTGGCTGGGTGACGAGTGGAGCAGGTTTAATTCGCTCGACCTGAAATTCTGTGGCGAGCAAGCCTTTTAAGTGTCCCTTGTTTTTCTGGTAAACATGGAGATGAAAGGTTCCTTTCCCTGTATGTTTCTCGGCGTTGAAGGACAATTGGTAGCGACCAGGTGCCGTTCTTTTTGCGGGATACCAGATCAAGTCGTCTTGGCCATCTTGTTCAGACCAGATGGGAAAGAGGACTTCCTCCACATCTTCAAAGAGTTGGAGTTGGATCTCAAATAGCTGCGCAGTGCTAGGTCGGACTGTGATCTTGGGTTGGGAAGATGCCAGGTCTTTTTTCTCAACGATTGTCTGTAGAGGAAACAGTCCTTCAAGGTTTCCGTTAGAATGGATGCCGTAGACATGGATGTGATAAAGCCCTGCTTGATCCAAATGATTGGTCAGTGGTACTTGCAAATCAAATCCATTTTCTCCTCGTTGAACTGGATACCAAATGAGGTCGTCCTGACCGTTTTGCTCGGACCAAATGGGGACGCTAATTCTTTGGAAGCGGTCTGGAATGTTCCCGAGGTGAACAACTAATTGTCCCTTTTCCTTGTAGATATAATTGACGTTTTGCTCTGCTCTAGCAACTTGTGAAGCCCCTGCCCAGAAAAGGCAAGCTGCCAAGAGTAGTTTTTTAATCCCTTGCATAAAACTCCTTTTTTTAAAATATTAGAGGTCTCAATTATAATATTCGTAAAAAGGAGCAGAAATTTAAAAAATAATGAAAAAAGTTTGTTTTCTAACGAAAATCATCGGATATTCCTTGAAATATTAGAACAAAACGAACGATTATGATATAATTTAATAAAATAATTCGCAAAAGAGGTTCAAGATGAAACTTTTGGTTGTTGGATCTGGCGGTCGTGAGCATGCGATTGCTAAGAAATTGTTGGAGTCTAAAGGCGTTGAGCAGGTTTTTGTGGCTCCTGGTAATGATGGAATGCGATTAGATGGTCTGGATTTGATTAATATCGGAATTTCCGAACATTCTAAGCTAATCGACTTCGCAAAAATCAACGATATTGCTTGGACCTTTATCGGTCCAGATGATGCGCTTGCGGCTGGAATCGTGGATGATTTCAATGCAGCTGGTCTTAAAGCATTTGGCCCGACCAAAGCTGCGGCTGAGCTGGAGTGGTCTAAGGATTTTGCTAAAGAAATCATGGTCAAATACGACGTTCCAACAGCAGCCTATGGAACCTTTTCAGATTTCGAGGAAGCAAAGGCCTACATCGAGGAGAAAGGCGCTCCAATCGTCGTCAAGGCTGACGGATTGGCCCTTGGGAAAGGTGTTGTCGTTGCTGAGACAGTCGAGCAAGCAGTCGAAGCCACTCACGAGATGCTTTTGGACAATAAATTTGGGGATTCAGGTGCGCGTGTGGTCATCGAGGAATTCCTGGACGGGGAAGAGTTCTCTCTCTTTGCCTTTGTCAATGGAGACAAGTTCTACATTATGCCAACGGCTCAGGACCACAAACGTGCCTACGATGGCGACAAAGGTCCTAACACTGGTGGGATGGGTGCCTATGCGCCAGTTCCTCACTTGCCACAGAGCGTGGTTGACACAGCGGTTGACACCATTGTCAAGCCAGTTCTAGAAGGGATGATTAAAGAAGGGCGCCCCTATCTTGGTGTCCTTTACGCGGGGCTTATCTTGACAGCTGATGGCCCTAAAGTTATCGAGTTTAACGCTCGTTTCGGAGATCCTGAAACGCAAATCATCTTGCCTCGTTTGACATCTGACTTTGCACAAAACATCACGGACATTTTGGATGGCAAAGAGCCAGCCATCACTTGGACGGACAAGGGTGTGACACTAGGTGTGGTTGTAGCCTCAAACGGCTACCCACTCGCTTATGAGAAGGGTGTCAAGCTTCCAGCTAAGACAGAGGGTGACATCATCACTTACTATGCTGGTGCCAAATTTGCTGAAAATGGGCAAGACCTCCTCTCAAACGGAGGACGTGTTTACATGCTGGTTACCACAGCAGACACCGTCAAAGACGGTCAAAATATCATCTACAACGAACTCAACAAACAAAACACAGAAGGCCTCTTTTACCGAACGGATATCGGTAGCAAGGCGAACAAATAAATTTTAAAAGCGACGAAATCGCCAAACCCGATAATGGTCGCCGTGGTGAAAAGACCAGAACAGAAACTGTTCTGGTCGGGGAAACTTTGAGACCTTAGGCTCAAAGTTTAGGAATGAAACCGAAGATTTGCTTCCGTCCCCACCACCTAAGACCATTATCAAAAAAGAAAAGGAAAAATTATGACTAAACCAGTAATTTCCATTATCATGGGCTCAAAATCCGACTGGGCAACCATGCAAAAAACAGCAGAAGTCCTAGACCGCTTCGGTGTAGCCTACGAAAAGAAAGTTGTCTCTGCCCACCGGACACCTGACCTCATGTTTAAACATGCCGAAGAAGCACGTAGTCGTGGTATTAAAGTCATCATCGCTGGTGCAGGTGGCGCAGCTCACTTGCCAGGGATGGTTGCTGCCAAAACAACTCTTCCAGTTATCGGGGTACCCGTCAAGTCTCGTGCTCTTAGCGGTGTGGATTCGCTCTATTCCATCGTTCAGATGCCAGGTGGAGTACCAGTCGGAACTATGGCGATTGGTGAAGCTGGTGCGACAAATGCAGCCCTCTTTGCCCTCCGTCTCCTCTCAGTAGAAGACCAGGCTATCGCGACAGCTTTGGCAGATTTTGCAGAAGAGCAAGGAAAAATCGCAGAGGAGTCTACAAATGAGCTCATCTAAAACAATCGGAATTATCGGTGGCGGTCAGCTGGGGCAGATGATGGCGATCTCAGCTATCTACATGGGACACAAGGTTATCGCGCTAGATCCTGCGGCGGATTGCCCGGCCTCTCGTGTGGCGGAAATCATCGTAGCTCCTTATAATGATGTGGAAGCTCTTCGTCAGTTGGCAGATCGCTGTGATGTTCTCACTTATGAATTTGAAAATGTCGACGCTGACGGCCTTGACGCTGTTATCAAAGACGGTCAGCTTCCACAAGGGACCGACCTGCTTCGTATTTCACAAAACCGTATCTTTGAAAAGGACTTTTTGTCAAACAAGGCTCAAGTGACCGTTGCGCCCTACAAGGTCGTGACTTCTAGCCAAGATTTGGCGGATATCGACCTTTCTAAAAGCTATGTCCTCAAGACTGCGACCGGTGGCTACGATGGCCATGGTCAGAAGGTTATTCGTTCGGCAGAAGATTTGGCAGAAGCCAATGCGCTAGCTGATTCAGCAGACTGTGTTTTAGAAGAATTTGTCAACTTTGACCTTGAAATTTCTGTTATTGTATCAGGAAATGGCAAGGATGTGACAGTTTTCCCAGTTCAGGAAAATATCCACCGCAACAACATTCTTTCAAAGACAATTGTGCCAGCTCGTATTTCAGAAAGTCTAGCTGAAAAAGCCAAAGCCATGGCAGTACGAATTGCAGAACAACTCAACTTGTCTGGAACCCTTTGCGTGGAAATGTTTGCAACAGCTGATGACATCATCGTCAATGAAATTGCCCCACGTCCACATAACTCAGGGCACCACTCTATCGAAGCCTGCGACTTCTCCCAGTTTGATACCCATATTTTAGGTGTTCTGGGAGCACCATTGCCAGCTATCCAACTACATGCCCCAGCTGTCATGCTTAATGTTCTCGGCCAGCATGTCGAGGCTGCTGAAACATATGTGACAGAAAATCCAAGCGCCCACCTCCACTTATATGGTAAACTAGAAGCAAAGCACAACCGCAAAATGGGACATGTGACTTTGTTTAGTGATGTGCCTGACAATGTGGCTGAGTTTGGGGAGGGGATTGATTTTTGAAATGTCAGAAGAATTTGATGAATTGCTAGATGATGAAATAACGACCGTAACACTGACTTATACGGACGATTTGATTGTTCCAGAGATTGCGGATAGAGAGGGGATTCATATTATAGAGAGAGCTGGCAATCAGCTAGTCTTAGAATATTCTTGTTCCGTTAAGGAAGTTAAGGATTATCTGAGTAGTTACAGCCTGCCTAGACATCCTGAGAGAATTTCATTTGAATTTTCTATACATGAAGACTCAGAAAATGATAATCTTTAAAGCTAATGGAGACCAGTTTATGATTCAACTCATCGTCAACGTATTTGTCAAAAAAGAGAAGCCAGACAACTACTGCTGGAAAGGGATTGATTTTTAAGTGAAAATAGCGATTCTAGGACTTGGAGTCATCGGGACCACCTATGCTTACGCCTTTCAAAAAGCAGGTCATCAAGTGGAACACGTACTGAGAGATAGTAAGAAAAGCACTGCTCCCAAGGAGTTGTTGGTTGATCTGCTAGATGGCCGTTATCATTCCAAAGGTGAGAACAAACACGACACCTATGAGGTTCATGTGGCGGAAGCTGATTCGGAATATGATTTTATTTTTCTGAGTGTGCGTCATGGGTTTGTCAAAGAAGCTGTGGAAACCTTGCGAAAAAATAATATCAAAGGCACTCTCGTTTTCTTCTGCAATTTCTGGAATACTCGAAAAGAGGTCCAAGAGTGGGCAGGAGATTACGACTATATTCTAGCCTTTCCGACAGCGGGTGGTCATATGCAGGAGAACCATTTAGATGGCGTCTTGTTTGACCATTTAATGCTAGAAGGTGAGCAAAGAGCACAGATCTCTAACTATGCTGATTTAAGGACTTTACTGACTTCTGTAGATTTGAAGTGGGAAGTTCCTCATGATATGGTTGAGTGGATTTGGATTCACATGGCGATTAATGCAGGTGTTACTTCGACAGCTGCTCGCTCAGGAAACTTGGAAAACCCAGAAGAATTGGCTCTGAACTTGATGAATAGTTCTTCAGAATTGTCATTGGCCATCAAGGCCATTCGAGAGGCTTTGAAAGTCGTAGAAGCACGTGGTGTAAATTTGAAGCTTTATAAAGCTGAACTCTTACCTTACAAAATTCCCGCTTGGATTGCAGGAAAAGCCATGAAAGTCATGTTTGCGAAAAATGAGCTGACCCGAAAAATCATGACTTTGCACAATGATAAACAGGACATCTTCTATTGCTGTCAAAGTGTTTATCAGACTGGTCAGGAGTTAGGTGTGAAGATGCCTATTCTGGAAGCAAATATGAAGGGCATTTCGATTTAGGAGGTTTTATGATTCAACTCATCGTCAACGCATTTGTTGAAAAAGAAAAGACTGGAGCAGTCGTCGAAGTCTTGTATGCTAGTAGTGATCATGAAAAAGTGAAAGCTAAGTATGAAGAGCTAGTTGCACAATATCCTGATAACTATTTGGCTATCTATAATGTCCCGCTGGATACGGATTTGAATACACTAGATCATTATCCATCTGTGTGGATTGGGAAAGAAGAATTTGAATAAAACGACTTTTATTCGTTAAACCGATGTTTCATGCCGTGGGGAAAGCGTAAGCGACGGAAATCTTGAGACTTCAGGCTCAAGATTTAGTCATGGGATTCCGGAGGAAGCTGCTGACGTCCTCCCCACTTAAGTGAAACATCAAAAGAAAGGAAAATAAAACAATGATCGAACGTTACTCTCGCCCTGAGATGGCGAACATTTGGACTGAAGAAAATAAATACCGTGCTTGGCTTGAGGTGGAAATCTTGGCTGACGAAGCATGGGCTGAATTGGGAGAAATCCCTAAGGAAGATGTAGCTTTGATTCGTGAAAAAGCTGACTTTGACATCGACCGTATTTTGGAAATCGAGCAGGAGACTCGCCACGACGTGGTTGCCTTCACACGTGCGGTTTCTGAGACTCTTGGTGAAGAGCGTAAGTGGGTTCACTATGGTTTGACTTCTACTGACGTGGTGGACACTGCCTATGGTTACCTCTACAAACAAGCCAACGACATCATTCGCAAGGATCTTGAAAACTTCCTCAATATCATCGCTGATAAAGCGAAAGAACACAAGTTCACTATCATGATGGGTCGTACTCATGGTGTGCACGCTGAGCCTACAACTTTTGGTCTTAAATTGGCAACTTGGTACAGCGAAATGAAACGAAACATCGAGCGTTTTGAGCACGCGGCTGCTGGTGTGGAAGCTGGTAAGATTTCTGGTGCGGTTGGTAACTTTGCCAACATCCCACCATTCGTTGAAAAATACGTCTGCGATAAATTGGGTATCCGTGCTCAAGAAATCTCTACACAGGTGCTTCCTCGTGACCTTCATGCTGAGTACTTTGCAGTTCTTGCGAGCATCGCAACTTCTATCGAGCGGATGGCAACTGAAATCCGTGGTCTTCAAAAATCAGAACAACGGGAAGTGGAAGAGTTCTTTGCTAAAGGTCAAAAAGGGTCTTCAGCAATGCCTCACAAACGCAACCCTATCGGTTCTGAAAATATGACTGGTCTTGCGCGTGTTATCCGTGGCCACATGGTAACAGCTTATGAGAATGTCGCTCTCTGGCACGAGCGTGATATCTCTCACTCGTCAGCTGAGCGTATCATTGCACCAGATACGACCATCTTGATTGACTACATGCTCAACCGTTTTGGTAATATCGTCAAGAACTTGACTGTCTTCCCAGAAAACATGATCCGTAACATGAATTCAACCTTTGGTCTGATCTTCAGTCAACGTGCCATGTTGACCTTGATTGAAAAAGGAATGACCCGTGAGCAAGCCTATGACTTGGTGCAACCAAAAACAGCCTACTCTTGGGACAATCAAGTGGACTTTAAACCGCTCCTAGAAGCAGATCCAGAAGTAACATCTCGCCTCACTCAAGAAGAAATCGATGAAATTTTCAACCCAACTTACTACACCAAACGAGTGGATGAAATCTTCGAACGCATCGGCTTGGGAGACTAAGTCCCTCATAAACTTGATCAAAAAAGACAAACATCATGAGATGTTTGTCTTTTTCTTTGCCTATAACAGGTGCTCTAGACCCTGAATTTATCATAATAAATTTTGACTGATTAAACTATTTATAGGAAGTCTATCACTAATTATAGATTATTCGTTTTACATGTTTTAGGAACTATTTTTTCATGCTATAATTTGTATCATAAAAGTCTGAGGCCAGACCCCAGACTTTGAATGATCAATGATCACGATCACAAGAGATAAATTTGATTTTGTAGTAGTCGCCACGTTTATAGGTTTCGCTATATTCGAGAATTTGACCGGTCGCTTCCAATTTTGTCGTCTTCACTTGACGGACAGTTGGGAAGTTTTCATCGATATTCAACACAGAAGCGATTTTGCTTGGTGTTGGAAATACAATATCATTGATTTCTTCAAAGTGTTCATCATTCATATGAATATGATAATCTTCTTTGAAGCGATCATAAATCGAACTATAGTAATCTAAGCTCGGATAATTTGGGTTAATATATTGCTCTGGGACATAGGTCTGGTGGTAGATATAGGTATCTTCACCAATATGACGGGTCCGATCAATCTTATAATAGAATTGAGTCGGAGCGAGCCCTAGTTTATCCAAGATGTTCAGCGCGTTGCCACGCTTAATAGAGAGAACTTTTACAGTCGCTTTTTGGATAGGGAAGGTTTCAACGTCTGAAAACTCAACCAGCTTGTGTTTTCTAGCGCGCGAAACAAAGGTTCCTTTTCCTTGTTGGCGGACGATGTATCCATCGCTAGCCAAATCGTTCAAAGCCCGAACAACAGTAATCGAGCTAACATTATAAATCTTAATCAGCTCGGCTTCTGTGTAAAATTTATCTCCATTTTCGAATTTGCCTGAGATAATTTGTTGTTTCAAATCATCTTTGATGTGTTGGTATTTTGGGATTGCCATGTACTTCACCTCTTCTTTCGGATATCCCTTGTTAATATTATTTTAACATATTTTTTTAAAAGTTGTTGACATTTTTTTATTAATATATTATATTAATAAATGAAAAGGGTTTCTTAGAAGGAGGTTCTCAGTATGGGGGCATTTGAAATCCGTGAAGATTTTTATTTAAATGATCAACCTTTTAAGATTTTATCTGGTGCAATTCATTATTTTCGGATCGATCGTGAGGATTGGTATCATTCCTTATATAACCTAAAAGCTCTAGGTTTTAATACTGTTGAAACCTATGTTCCATGGAATGCTCATGAGCCACAAAGAGGCCACTTTCACTTTGAAGGGAATTTGGACCTGGAGCACTTTATCCAAGTAGCTCAAGAGTTGGATCTGTATGTGATCCTCCGTCCATCACCGTTTATTTGTTCGGAGTGGGAATTTGGGGGCTTGCCAGCCTGGTTAATCGAAGAAGACCTTCGGATTCGTTCATCAGATCCGGCCTTTCTCGAGGAAGTGGCTCGCTATTACGACGAGCTCCTGCCACGTGTGGCCAAGTACCAATTGGATCGTGGGGGCAATATCCTCATGATGCAGGTGGAAAATGAATACGGCTCTTATGGCGAAGACAAAGCCTATCTTCGGGCGATCAGAGATCTAATGATCGAGCGGGATATTACTTGTCCACTCTTTACTTCTGATGGACCTTGGAGGGCGACTCTTCGAGCAGGGACTTTGATTGAGGATGGACTCTTTGTAACCGGTAATTTTGGTTCGCGAGCCAATTACAACTTCTCTCAGATAAAAGAGTTCTTTGCGGAGCATGACAAAAAGTGGCCACTCATGTGTATGGAATTTTGGGATGGCTGGTTCAATCGTTGGAAAGAACCCATCATCAAGCGGGATCCAGAAGAGTTGGCAGAAGCTGTCCATGAGGTCTTACAAGAAGGCTCTATCAATCTCTACATGTTTCATGGTGGGACCAACTTCGGATTTATGAACGGCTGCTCAGCACGAGGGACCGTGGATCTCCCACAGGTGACATCCTACGACTATGACGCTCTCTTAGATGAGCAGGGCAACCCGACTCCTAAGTATTATGCGGTCAAGCAGATGATGGCGACCCACTATCCAGAGTATCAACAGATGGATCCGCTTGTGAAGTCGAGTTTATCTGAACGAACATTGGAGTTGACCAAAAAGACTAGTTTGTTCGGCAACTTAAACGAGATTGCTCAAGTCACCGAAAGTCTTTACCCACAGACCATGGAAGAAATCGACCACCCATTAGGCTATCTTCTCTATGAGACAGAAGTGGAAATGGATGCGGAAGAAGAGCGCTTGCGTATCATCGATGCGCGTGATCGGGTACAGGTTTATGCCAATGATCAGTTGATTGCCACTCAATACCAAGAAGAAATCGGTCAAGATCTTTTTTTAAACGGAAAAAAGAAAACGATTACAAACTTAAAACTCTTGATCGAAAACATGGGACGAGTCAATTATGGGCACAAACTCTTAGCGGACACCCAACGAAAAGGAATCCGAACAGGGGTTTGTATCGATCTTCATTTCAAGCTTCATTGGAAACAATATGCGCTTGATTTTAGCCAGCTGGACCGCTTGGATTTTTCGAAAGAATGGCAAGAAGGTCAACCAGCTTTTTATCAATTTGCTTTTCATCTAGATCAGGTTGAGGATACCTTCCTTGATATGACTGGATTTGGAAAAGGGATCGTTCTTGTAAATGGCCACCATATCGGTCGTTTCTGGGAAGTCGGTCCAACACTCTCCCTCTACATCCCTCATGGTTTTCTCAAAGATGGGGAAAATGAGATCCTCGTCTTTGAGACAGAGGGCACTTGGACGGAGACCTTAAAACTTGTTTCACAACCTACATTCAAAGAAGTAAAGGGGGAAAACTTATGACTATTGTAGGATGCCGTATCGATGGACGTTTGATCCACGGGCAGGTAGCCAACCTATGGACTACCAAACTAAATGTTTCACGTATCATGGTGATCGATGATGAAGTCGCTCAAAATGATATCGAAAAAAGTGGCTTGAAACTAGCGACACCGCCTGGTGTCAAGCTCAGTATCTTGCCAGTAGCAAAGGCTGCAGAAAATATCTTGGCTGGAAAATATGACAGCCAACGTCTCTTCATCGTAGCTCGCAAGCCAGACCGCTTCCTCGGCTTGGTAGAAGCAGGTGTGCCACTTGAAACTTTAAACGTTGGGAACATGTCTCAATCAGACGAGACTCGTCCGATTACTCGTTCGATCAACGTAGTGGATGCCGATGTGGAAGCCTTCCACAAGCTAGCTGAAAAAGGAGTTAAGCTAACTGCCCAAATGGTTCCAAATGATCCAATTGAAGACTTCTTGAAGTTGCTCAAATAGTTTATAAATAAAAAAAGAAAAATTTTAGGAGGAAATTGTCATGATACAATGGTGGCAAATTTTACTACTTACTTTGTACTCAGCTTATCAAATCTGTGATGAGTTGACGATTGTTTCATCAGCAGGCTCACCAGTCTTTGCTGGTTTCATTACAGGACTTGTCATGGGAGATTTAGGGACAGGTCTCCTTATCGGAGCTTCTCTTCAATTGACAGTACTCGGTGTTGGTACTTTTGGTGGAGCTTCTCGTATCGACGCGACTTCTGGTGCCGTTCTTGCAACTGCCTTCTCAGTAGCAGGAGGAATCAAACCAGAAATTGCGATTGCAACGATTGCCGTTCCGGTAGCAGGTCTCTTAACTTATGCAGATATCCTTGGTCGGATGAGTACAACTGCCTTTGCACACCGTATTGATGCGGCGATTGAACGCTTTGACTACAAAGGAATTGAACGTAACTACCTTCTCGGTGCTCTTCCTTGGGCTCTTTCTCGTGCCCTTCCAGTCTTCTTAGCTCTTAAGTTCGGTGGGGCTTATGTTCAATCTATTGTAGACTATGTTGAACAATACAAATGGATTGCGAATGGTTTGACCCTTGCAGGACGTATGCTTCCAGGTCTTGGATTTGCGATCTTGCTTCGCTACTTGCCTGTGAAACGTCACCTTCACTATCTTGCTCTTGGTTTTGGATTGACAGCAATGTTGTCAGTACTTTACGGAAATGTCCAAAGTGTTGGTAATGCCGTTTCAGCAATGCTTGGAACAGATGCTTTTGCAAAACTTCCAAAAGAACAAATGGTTGCCTTCACAAACAACTTCAAATCTGTATCTATGATCGGGGTTGCCATCATTGGTATCTTCCTTGCAGTGCAACACTTTAAAAACAGCCAACGTACGGTTGTAGCTGCTCCAGCAAGCAATGTAGAAAGCGGGGAAATTGAAGATGACGAATTCTAAGAACTACAAACTCACTAAAGAGGATTTCAAACAAATCAACAAACGTAGCCTCTTCACCTTCCAATTGGGTTGGAACTACGAACGGATGCAGGCTTCTGGTTACCTTTACATGCTCCTTCCACAATTGCGGAAAATGTATGGAGACGGCACACCTGAATTGAAAGAAATGATGAAATTGCATACGCAATTCTTCAATACTTCACCATTCTTCCACACTATTATCACTGGTTTTGATTTGGCCTTGGAAGAAAAAGATGGTGTCAAATCAAAAGATGCAGTTAACGGGATCAAGACAGGTCTTATGGGACCATTTGCTCCTCTTGGAGACTCTATCTTTGGATCTTTGGTTCCAGCCATTATGGGATCTATTGCAGCAACAATCGCGTCACAAGGTCAACCATGGGGTATTTTCCTTTGGATCGCAGTGGCAGTAGCCTATGATATCTTCCGTTGGAAACAGTTGGAGTTTGCTTATAAAGAAGGTACCAACTTAATCAACAACATGCAAAGCACCTTGACAGCTTTGATCGAAGCAGCTTCTGTTCTTGGTATCTTCATGGTCGGTGCCTTGATCGCGTCTATGATCAATGTAGATGTCTCATGGATGCCACACATCGGGGATAAGGCCATCGATATCCAAGACATGCTTAATTTGATCTTCCCACGCTTGGTACCAGCTATCATTACAGGTGTGATCTACTGGTTGCTTGGACGTAAAGGTATGAACTCAACCAAGGCTATCTTGTTGATTATCGTCGCAGCTATTTCCTTCTCTGCCTTTGGACATTTCTTCTTTGGAATGGAATAATGGAGTAAGGTATGGCAAAACAGTTAGTATTGGTCAGTCATGGTCGCTTCTGTGAAGAGCTCAAAGCCAGCACAGAAATGATTATGGGACCACAAGACAACATTCATGCCGTGGCCCTCTTGCCAGAGGAAGGTCCTGAGGAGTTTACAGCCAAGTTTGAAGCCTGTGTTGCAGACTTTGAGGACTACATCGTCTTTGCGGATCTTTTGGGAGGCACTCCTTGTAATACAGTTAGCCGTCTGATTCTTGAAGGACGTGCGATTGACCTCTATGCAGGGATGAACTTGCCAATGGTAATTGAATTTATTAATAATAGCCTGGTCGGAGGAGAAGAAGCTTATCCAGCGCGTGCACAAGAAAGCATCGTGAAGGTTAATGATCTTTTATCCAACTTTGATGACGACGAGGATGAATAAGATACGATAGCGAAAACCGCTTGAACATTCGGAATGGGGCTGGGACAATTGTCTCGGCCTCTTACCGCTTATAAGGCGGGTAGAAAAGAGGAGAAGCATGCTAGATTATACAAAAGAAGACCTGCTTGAACTGGGGGCTGAAATTACGACACGCGAAATTTACCAGCAACCGGAAGTTTGGAAAGAAACCTATCGTCTCTATCAAGAGAAAGCAAAAGAAATTCAAGAGTTTTTAGAGACCATTGGGAAGCGTCATGGCTACATCAAGGTTATCTTGACAGGTGCAGGAACTTCAGCTTATGTGGGGGACACCTTGGTTCCTTATCTGCAGGAAGTGCACGATGAACAGCACTGGAATTTCCAATCCATTGCGACGACCGATATCGTGGCGCATCCACAAACCTATCTCAAAAAAGAAGTGCCGACGGTCTTGGTTTCCTTTGCACGAAGCGGCAACTCGCCTGAAAGTGTTGCGACAGTTGAGTTGGCTCAAGACTTGGTCGATGAACTCTATCAGATCACCATTACCTGTGCAGAAGAAGGGAAGTTGGCCCAGCAGGCCCACGGAGATGAGCGCAATCTCTTGCTCTTACAACCAAAAGAAACCAATGATGCTGGCTTTGCCATGACTTCTAGCTTTACCTCTATGCTCCTGACAGCCCTCTTGGTCTTTGATCCAAGTGAGGAAAAAACCAAAGAAAAACGGGTTGAAGAATTGATTCATCTGTCAGAGCAGGTCTTGGAGAAAGACCGCGAGGTCAAGGAAGTTGTCGATTTAGATTTCGAGCGCGTCATCTATCTAGGAGCAGGACCTTTCTTTGGGCTAGCTCATGAAGCCCAGCTCAAGATTTTAGAGTTAACTGCCGGTAAAATCGCGACCATGTACGAGAGTCCTGTCGGCTTCCGTCACGGTCCAAAATCCCTCATCAATGACCAGACTCTGGTCTTGGTCTTTGGATCAATTGACCCTTACACACGCCAGTACGATCTAGATTTGGTTGGAGAGGTGGCTGGAGATCAGATTGCCCGTCAGGTCGTCCTTTTGACCGACCAAGTTGCTGGGATTGAGCATGTACGAGAAGTGTTAGTAGCATCTTCTGCAGACTCACTAGATATCTACCGTGCCTTCCCATACATTATCTATGGTCAATTGATTTCCCTCTTGACATCGCTCAAGGTTCAAAATCGCCCTGACACGCCATCACCAACAGGAACGGTCAACCGTGTTGTACAAGGAGTGGTGATTCACCCTTTTCACTAGAATGAAAGATCTTGGAGGAGACAACTTGTGAAACACTATCAAAAATATCTATTTGGTCAATTGGATGGCCAAGACATAGAAGCTTATCGCCTCGAAAATGACCTTGGGTATCAATTGTCTGTCATGACTTATGGAGCTACTATTTTAGAATATGTGACACCAGACAAGCATGATCAATTCGCCAACATTGTATTGGGCTTTGACAATTTTGATGCCTATGTTGGTAATAGCCCCAAGTATGGTGCCAGCATTGGCCCAGTCGCGGGCCGGATTGCAGGGGCCAGCTTTGAGCTCAATGGTCAAACCTATCACTTAGAAGCCAATAACGGCGCCAACTGCAACCACAGTGGATCGACAGGTTGGGACAGCGCCTTGTTTAGCGTGGAGTCGATAACAGACCAAGAAATCACTCTGTACACAGAGCGTGCGGATGGTACTGGTGGTTTCCCTGGAAATCTCAAGATCTGGGTGACCTATAGTTTGACGGAAGCAGGGGAGCTGGAAATTAGCTACCGAGTAGAAACAGACCAAGACACCTTAGTCAATCCGACCAACCACAGCTATTTCAACCTATCAGGCAACTTCACTCAGCCGATTAATGACCATGTCTTTCAGATCAATCATCAGGGGCTTTACCCCATCCATCCAGATGGCGTCCCTCTTCACACTGTGGACAAAGAAAGTCCGATCGTTCAGCATCTTTATCAAGCTATGCTGTTAGAGGATCTCTTTAAGGATGCTGATCCGCAAATCCGCCTGGTAGAGGGATTGGACCATCCTTTCGCTCTACCAGATGGACATGAAAATGCAGGCTTCTTCTACCATCAACCATCTGGTCGCTTTTTGACCTTCAAGTCAGAGGCTCCCGCCTTGGTGGTGTATTCAGCCAATTTTGTAGATGAAACCGTTCATCTTCAAGGAAAACCAATGGTTCAACACAATGGCTTGGCCCTCGAATTTCAAACAGTGCCAGATGCCATTCATAGTGACCAAGCTGAAAAGGTCATCTTGAGGGCAGGTCAAGTCTTTACCAGCAAGACCAGCTACCATGCCATCGCTAAGAAATAATGAGGAAGGGGGAGGCTCCAAACAAGGATGTGAAATTCTTAATTGGAGCTCCCTCTTTTTCTCGAAAAATTCTTAAAAATGACTATAAGGAAACTTTAAGCTTCCCGTCGTATACTAATACCATCATCAAAGACCTCCTAACTTTGAATGATAAAACTCCTAAAACTTTTTCATAATAATCTCCCTATAAGAGCCACCAAAACCGGTGGCTTTTTCTATGGGAGTGAGACAGAACAATTTTTTAAAATTGCTTCGCGTCCTTATTTTTAGGCTCATGTTGAAAAGGTTCCCCAAACCTTTTCAATTGTCTCACCCCCGCACAGTTGATTAGGTAATCTTTGGAGCTATAAGAGCGAACAAAGATAGCAATCAACCACTGCGTTATGGAATTATTACTAAACCTATTTCATTGAACCAAACCTGACAAGGACGTAGACGAGCTTAGGTACATTGACGCAGTTTGAGTGGAGCGAAAACTACGTTCCTTTTTATTATGGTGAAGGTAGTCCAATAGGGTCGCAGACGGACTACGATCCTTAAACAGAAACAAGTTGTTTTAAGAGGAAAATCGGTTCCGAAAACCGATAATCAATAATTAGTAATATATCGAATAGAATATGATTTTAAATCATCAGAGACGTCATTTTTTGCTATAATAGACTGTATGAGTAGAATTTTAGACAATGAAATCATGGGCGATGAAGAGGCTGTTGAACGGACTTTACGCCCGCAATATTTACATGAATATATCGGTCAAGATAAGGTCAAGGACCAGCTGAAAATCTTTATTGAAGCGGCTAAGCTTCGAGATGAAGCACTGGATCATGTCCTTCTTTTTGGACCTCCGGGTCTGGGGAAAACAACCATGGCTTTTGTCATTGCAAACGAACTGGGTGTCAATCTTAAGCAGACTTCCGGTCCTGTCATTGAAAAGGCTGGTGACTTGGTAGCCATCCTTAATGATCTAGAGCCGGGGGATGTTCTCTTTATCGATGAGATCCACCGTCTTCCCATGTCCGTCGAAGAAGTGCTCTACAGTGCTATGGAAGATTTTTACATCGATATCATGATTGGTGCTGGCGAGACTAGCCGGAGTGTCCATCTGGACCTCCCTCCTTTCACTTTGATTGGGGCGACGACTCGAGCGGGTATGCTGTCCAATCCCTTGCGCGCTCGCTTTGGAATTACGGGGCATATGGAATACTACGAGCAAGATGATTTGACAGAGATTGTCGAGCGGACCGCCGAGATCTTTGAGATGGAGATCACCCACGAAGCCGCTGAAGAGCTTTCTCTTCGTAGTCGTGGGACTCCCCGGATTGCCAACCGTTTGCTCAAACGGGTGCGCGATTTTGCTCAGATTATGGGCGATGGCTTGATTGATGACACCATTACCGACAAGGCCCTTTCCATGCTGGATGTGGATCATGAAGGGCTGGACTATGTCGATCAAAAGATCCTGCGCACCATGATTGAGATGTACGGAGGTGGCCCGGTTGGCCTTGGGACCCTATCGGTCAATATTGCTGAAGAACGCGAGACGGTAGAAGATATGTATGAGCCTTACTTAATTCAGAAAGGTTTTATCATGCGGACCCGGACAGGGCGCGTGGCAACCCGCAAAGCTTATGAACACCTGGGTTATCCCTACAATGGAGACTAGAAGAAGATGCTGACGGAAGAAGCGATCGTAGAGCAAATCCAAGTGGATCCGGAGATGATGACTGTCTTGGCCATTATTCGGGATCTCGACCTGGCAGATGCCTGGCTTGCAGCGGGTGCGGTACGAAATTTCATCTGGAACCAGCTCTCTGGAAGACCAGGATTTGACGCGACGACGGATCTGGATCTGGTCTTTTATGACCCTACGATTAGCTATGAGGAGACTCTCCAGATCGAGCAAGAATTAAAGAGGACCTATCCTCAGTATGCCTGGGAAGTCAAAAATCAAGTCTACATGCACCAATATAGCCCAGGGACATCTCCCTACAACAGTGCCTGCGATGCTGTTTCCAAATACCCCGAGCAGTGTACGGCTATTGCGGTTCGCTTAAGGAAAGATGGTCAGTTGGAGCTCTTTCTCCCCTATGGGACAAGGGATATCGAAGACTTCATCGTTCAGCCGACTCCACATTTTTTAGCCAGTCCAGAGCGTTTGGCGGTTTATAAGGAACGCATGCGGAAGAAAGATTGGAAACGAAAATGGCCAGCCCTTCAGATCATCCTGCCTGAATAAAAAAACAAAGTCAGCCCACCTCAATGGTGGACAGGCTTTTTTCGTCTTGCCTCAAAATTATAATTTTAGCAGATTATATTTTTCTCACATTCTGTTATAATAGAAAGGAGGTGCTGTCATGAAAAAAATCGTATTTGTGTGTTTAGGAAATATTTGTCGAAGCCCCATGGCGGAATTTGTCATGAAGGACTTGACCAACCAGTATGAGATTGAAAGTCGTGCTACTTCTAACTGGGAGCATGGGAACCCTATTCACCAAGGGACTCAAAAGATTTTTCGTAGTCATGGCGTGCCCTATGAAGCGTCTAAAACATCTCTTCAAATCAGCGACCAAGATTTCCATACCTTTGATCTGATCTTAGGAATGGATGAGAACAATGTGGCCGATCTCAAACGAATGGCACCGCCTGGAACAGAGCACAAGATTCATCTCTTTGCAGGAGAAAGTGTCCCAGATCCATGGTACACAGGAGATTTCGAAGAGACCTATCGCCGTGTCCTAGCTGGTTGTCAAGGATGGTTGGAACGATTAGAAGATTAGTTTCGGACTTGCTCCTTAAATGAGTAACCGGTTGAATAGAAACAGAATGAACAAAATATGGAAAAAATAAAAGAACTATATGAGACCTATAAGGTCTATGTTACGAGAGAGAATATTGAACGATTGTCCTTGGGAATTATTGTTCTGTCTGCTTTGTGGGTTTTTCTTTCCTCCATTCCTCACCGAGGTGTTTTGACCCTCGATAAGGAAGCTATTCGCTACGATGGAAGCGTCGTTCGAGGCAAGATGAATGGCCAAGGGACGGTGACCTTTGAGAACGGAGATACCTACAAGGGTAATTTTGTCAATGGGACCTTTAGTGGTCATGGAACCTTTACAGCCAAGGCTGGTTGGAAATATGAAGGTGAATTTGTCAATGGCCAACCAGAAGGCCAGGGAACCTTGACGACAGAACAAAATGTCGTTTATAAAGGAACGTTTAAACAAGGAATTTATCAAAATGCGAATTAAATGGTTTTCATTGGTACGGATAACGGGACTTCTTCTCGTCCTTCTCTACCATTTCTTTCAAAAAGTTTTTCCTGGTGGATTTATTGGAGTCGATATCTTCTTTACTTTCTCAGGATTTTTAATCACGGCTCTTCTGATCGATGAGTTTGCCCGTCATCAAAAAATTGATCTCAAGGGCTTCCTTCGACGCCGCTTCTACCGGATTGTTCCTCCTTTAGTCTTTATGGTCTTGCTGGTCATGCCTTTTACCTTCTTGGTCAGACGAGACTTTATTGCTGGGATTGGGACACAGATTGCGGCCGTCTTTGGCTTTGTGACCAACTTCTATGAGATGTTAAGTGGCGGAAGTTACGAAAGTCAGTTCATCCCCCATCTTTTCATTCATACTTGGAGTTTGGCTCTTGAAGTTCATTACTATGTCCTCTGGGCGCTCTTGGCTTGGTTTTTGGGTAAAAAAGCTAAATCAGTTGGCCAATATAGAGGCTATATCTTCCTATCTTCGACAGGTCTCTTTTTGGTGACCTTCCTGACCTTCTTTGTCGGAGCACTGGTCACGAAGAATTTATCCAATGTCTATTTTTCTAGCATCGCTCACGTCTTTCCTTTCTTTGTGGGGAGTGCTTTAGCGACAGTAACAGGGATTACGACGACTAGCCCAAATCTTACTCAATTAGTGAAGAAGCTATCTCTACAGAAGACGTTAGTGATTTTAGCGGGTGCTTTTCTAGTTTTGTTGGTCTTGACCTTTATCCTTCCATTTGATAGTGTTTGGACCTATTTATTTGGCTTTTTAGTAGCGACTCTTGCTGCTTCTGTGATGATTGTCATGGCTCGTGTCCTCCATGAAAAGACGCCGGATCAGAAGGAACCAGCAGTGATTACCTTTATTGCAGATACCAGTTATGGGGTCTATCTCTTCCACTGGCCATTTTACATCATCTTTTCTCAATTAATGACCAATGGCTGGGCTTCTCTATTAACAGCACTCGTATCCTTTAGTCTTGCTGCCTTGAGTTTCTATATTATTGAACCAACCTTGGCTGGACGTGAACCGAAGATTTTTGGGATCTCGATGGATCTCAGAAGTTTCACGAGACCACTCTTTTACAGCGCGATTCCCTTGACCTTGCTCATGTTTGGGATTGCACTCTTTGCGCCACGCGTCGGAGCCTTTGATGAAAACCTGATTACCGAAGGTCTTCGTCAATCCGACAGCAAGATGCAGATCACGCGTGCCCAGGTCGACAATGCTTCAGCGACTTCCTACAATGTGTCAGATGGCGTGACCATGATCGGAGATTCTGTAAACCTCCGGGCATCAGATTATTTGAAACAAGTTCTGCCAGATATCCAAATGGATGCCTTGGTGAGTCGTAATCTGGACTCAGGCTTAAAAGTATATGAAACGGATATTGCCAATAGGGTCTTGCTCAAGAACGTGGTGATTGCACTTGGAACTAACTCTTCTAATAATTATCAAGAATTGTTGGATAAGTTTGTTCAAGAATTACCAAAAGGCCATCGCTTAATCTTTGTGACACCATATGACGGGCGTGAAGCCAATGATAGCAATAGTGTCACCGTTCAGACTCGAGAGTATGAGCTGGAGTTGGCTAAAAAATATGACTATGTCTATGTAGCAGACTGGTACCAAGTGGCTATCGATAACCCGGCTATTTGGGCTGGAACGGATAGCGTCCACTTTGGTTTAGAATCAGATGGTTCCATCGATGTTGGAGGAAACCTGTATGCCAACGTCGTGAAAGAAGCAGTTGATCAAGCCAATCAGGGGCCGGTTAAACCATAAAATTTACTATATGATTTAAGCAATTTTCACTTGAAGAAAATTGCTTTTTTTAGTAAAATTAAGAAAACGCTTACAAAAATTGCGTGAAAATATTTGTTTGTGAAATTGAAGTGCGTTCTCAAAAAATTCCTTCAATTTTTTCTTGAAAATACTCCTGTATAGAAGGAGAAGGAGGATTCATGGAAAAAAGTTAAAAAAATCTTTGTGAAACTATTTACAAATTTTCTAAAATAGAGTACAATAATATTGTGAAAAAATTAACAAATCGAAATTTCTTACACTATTCTTGAAAGTTTCTGAAAACAAGAAAAAGTTCCGGAAAAGGATAAGGGTTTCAAACATTGGAGGAAAGCATCAAATGGCTGATAAAAAAACTCTCTCACCTGAAGAAAAGAAACTCGCTGCTGAAAAACACGTAGACGAGTTGGTGCAAAAAGCGCTTGTTGCGCTTGAAGAAATGCGCAAATTGGATCAGGAGCAAGTAGACTACATCGTTGCAAAAGCATCTGTAGCTGCTCTTGACGCACACGGTGAGCTTGCTCTTCATGCATATGAAGAAACTGGTCGTGGAGTCTTTGAAGACAAGGCGACTAAGAACTTGTTCGCTTGTGAGCACGTTGTAAACAACATGCGTCACACCAAGACAGTTGGTGTCATTCAAGAAGATGACGTCACTGGTTTGACCCTTATTGCTGAGCCAGTCGGAGTCGTTTGCGGGATCACTCCTACAACAAACCCAACTTCAACAGCAATCTTTAAAGCATTGATTTCCTTGAAGACACGGAACCCTATCGTCTTTGCCTTCCACCCATCCGCTCAAGAATCATCAGCTCATGCAGCACAAATCGTACGTGATGCAGCGATTAAGGCGGGAGCACCTGAAAACTGTGTGCAATGGATCACACAACCATCTATGGAAGCAACCAGTGCCCTTATGAACCATGAAGGGGTTGCAACCATCCTTGCAACAGGTGGGAATGCCATGGTGAAAGCGGCCTACTCTTGCGGGAAGCCAGCTCTTGGGGTAGGTGCAGGTAACGTCCCTGCTTATGTTGAAAAATCAGCCAACATCCGCCAAGCTGCACACGATATCGTCATGTCTAAATCATTTGACAACGGAATGGTCTGTGCGTCTGAACAAGCGGTCATCATCGATAAAGAAATCTACGATGAGTTTGTTGAAGAATTCAAATCTTACCACACTTACTTTGTTAACAAAAAAGAAAAAGCCCTTCTTGAAGAGTTCTGCTTCGGCGTAAAAGCTAACAGCAAAAACTGTGCGGGTGCGAAGTTGAATGCGGACATCGTTGGGAAACCAGCAGCATGGATCGCTGAACAAGCTGGCTTCTCAGTCCCAGAAGGAACCAATATCCTTGCTGCAGAATGTAAAGAAGTTGGTGAAAAAGAGCCTTTGACTCGTGAAAAATTATCACCAGTCATTGCAGTCTTAAAATCTGAAAGCCGTGAAGACGGAATTAACAAAGCACGCCAAATGGTTGAATTCAACGGTCTTGGCCATTCAGCTGCTATCCATACAGCAGATGAAGAATTGACCAAAGAATTTGGTAAAGCAGTTAAAGCCATTCGTGTCATCTGCAACTCTCCTTCGACTTTCGGTGGTATCGGGGATGTTTACAATGCCTTCTTGCCATCATTGACACTTGGATGTGGTTCTTACGGACGCAACTCTGTTGGGGACAACGTTAGTGCCATCAACCTCTTGAATATCAAAAAAGTCGGACGCCGGAGAAATAACATGCAATGGATGAAACTACCTTCAAAAACATACTTTGAACGTGATTCAATTGAATACCTACAAAAATGTCGTGACGTTGAACGTGTCATGATCGTTACAGACCACGCTATGGTAGAGCTTGGTTTCCTTGATCGCATCATCGAACAGCTTGACCTTCGTCGCAACAAGGTGGTTTACCAAATCTTTGCAGACGTAGAACCAGATCCAGATATTACAACCGTTGAACGTGGTACAGAGATCATGCGTGCCTTCAAACCAGATACCATCGTCGCTCTCGGTGGTGGATCTCCAATGGATGCGGCTAAAGTAATGTGGCTCTTCTACGAGCAACCAGAAGTGGACTTCCGTGACTTGGTTCAAAAATTCATGGATATCCGTAAACGTGCCTTCAAGTTCCCATTGCTTGGTAAGAAGACGAAATTCATTGCCATCCCAACAACATCTGGTACAGGATCTGAAGTAACACCATTTGCTGTTATCTCTGATAAAGCAAACAACCGTAAATACCCAATCGCAGACTACTCATTGACTCCAACCGTTGCCATCGTAGACCCTGCCTTGGTATTGACTGTTCCAGGATCTGTTGCAGCAGACACTGGTATGGACGTTTTGACTCACGCAACAGAAGCTTATGTATCTCAAATGGCAAGTGACTACACTGATGGTCTTGCTCTTCAAGCCATCAAACTTGTCTTCGAAAACTTGGAAAGCTCAGTGAAGAATGCGGACTTCCATTCACGCGAAAAGATGCACAATGCGTCAACTATCGCAGGTATGGCCTTCGCCAATGCCTTCCTCGGTATTTCTCACTCAATGGCCCACAAGATTGGTGCGCAATTCCACACGATTCACGGACGTACCAATGCCATCTTGCTTCCATACGTCATCCGCTACAACGGTACACGTCCAGCTAAGACAGCGACATGGCCTAAGTACAACTACTACCGTGCAGATGAGAAATATCAAGACATCGCTCGTATGTTAGGACTTCCATGCTCTACACCAGAAGAAGCAGTAGATGCTTATGCAAAAGCTGTTTACGAACTTGGTGAGCGCGTAGGAATCGAAATGAACTTTAAAGCACAAGGGGTTGATGAAAAAGAATGGAAGAAACATTCTCGTGAATTGGCCTTCCTTGCTTACGAAGATCAATGTTCACCAGCTAACCCACGTCTTCCAATGGTAGACCATATGCAAGAAATCATCGAAGATGCTTACTATGGTTACAAGGAACGTCCAGGACGTCGTAAATAAGACGCTACTGAACAAATGATGTTTATCAGCTATCCCTCACTCAAAAGAGCGGGGGATTTTTCTTTATTTTAACGATAGAAATTGGTTTTTGTGATCTGAAAATTATCTTTTAAAAAAAATCTAATAAATATGTTGCAAGCGCTTACCTTTGTATGTTATAATATTCACAAAGTAAAACTACAATAAAATGGTTTGATAAAACCAACAAAAAAGGAGTCGCTTATGAAAGCAGCAACATATGTATCCGCGGGAAATCTTCAGTTGATTGATCAACCAAAACCAGTGATCAAGAAACCAACTGATGCGATTGTGCGTTTGGTAAAAACGACCATTTGTGGAACAGACCTCCATATTTTGGGTGGTGATGTTCCAGCTTGTAAAGAAGGGACCATCTTGGGTCACGAAGGAATTGGGATTGTCGAAGAAGTCGGCGATGCGGTTGCGAACTTTAAGGTAGGAGACAAGGTTATCATCTCTTGCGTAACAGCTTGTAACACTTGCTACTACTGTAAACGTGGTTTGCCTTCCCACTGTGAAGATGGGGGCTGGATCCTTGGCCACTTGATCAACGGTACTCAAGCAGAGTATGTCCATATCCCTCACGCAGACGGCAGTCTCTATCATGCGCCAGCTTCTGTAGATGATGAAGCCTTGGTTATGCTCTCAGATATACTCCCAACTTCCTATGAAATTGGGGTGCTCCCATCCCATGTGAAACCAGGAGACAACGTTTGTATCGTTGGTGCTGGTCCAATTGGCTTAGCAGCTCTCTTAACCGTACAATTCTTCTCTCCAGCCACTATTATCATGGTAGACTTGTCAGAATCTCGTCTTGAAGCTTCTAAGAAATTTGGAGCGACTCATACGATTTGTTCAAGTGATATTGATGAAATCAAGGCCTTTATCAATGAAGTGACCGATGGTCGTGGTGTTGATATCTCTATGGAATGTGTAGGCTATCCAGCAACCTTTGATGTCTGCCAAAATATTATCTCTGTCGGCGGTCATATTGCCAACGTCGGAGTGCATGGGAAGCCAGTTAGCTTCAATCTTGATGACCTTTGGATCAAGAACATTACGCTCAATACCGGTTTGGTCAATGCCAATACAACTGAAATGCTTCTTAACGTATTGAAATCTGGTAAGATTGATGCGACGAAGTTGGTGACCCACCACTTCAAACTTTCCGAAGCAGAAAAGGCATACGAAATTTTCAAACATGCTGGCGAAAACAATGCCCTGAAAGTCATTATTGATAACGACCTCAGCTAAGAAGGCTCAATCGTTTGATGCTGAAACAAAAGGGACAGGAACAGATTCATGTTCCTGTCCTTTTTAACAGATGTAGTAGTTGTTCTTGTCACATCTATTTACTTGTCACTCCTAATAAAACGTACTATAATATGATTAGAAATATAACATAAATAGAAAGGTGTGATCTTATGAAAATGTTCCATTATCATCGTGAGTTCTGGCTGGACTTCCATTTCTGGCTCTTGATCTTACTTTTAGTGGCTGTAGCTATGATGACACAGGATCCGCTTTCGGTTGTTAGCCTCGCTTATCTTGCTTTTGTAGGGATTTTTATTCTTCTTCAGGTCTTTCAACCGCAGGTGTCCAATCGCCAGCATCCAGTAGGTAGCTACCATTTCAATTGGGACTTTTATCGTGACACCAGACTGTATATTGATCTCTTTTTATTGGCTGGTCTCTTAGAAGGTCCGTTTACTTCAACGGATATAGTTTATTGGATCTTGCTTGGGGCATTCGTCGGCTCTATTGGCTTTGTGTTTGTCGTAAAGGAAAAACCGATTCAAAAAACGGCCTAGTGCATTGAAAGTTCTAGAAGACATTTATTTGGGATCTCTCTCCTCGATGATGAAGAGGGAGAATAGAAAAAGGTCTTGCTTCGTACACACGAAAAAATCCTAGCTTTTTTAAAAGCTGGGATTTTTTGTACTGTTTAGTGAGATGATAAAGAAGTGTTACTATTTGCCTCGTTTGCGAGCGTATTCGTCAAAGGCGCCAGCGAAGGTTCCCATGAGTAGGGGAGTTGCGATCAGTCCGACAGTAATCCAGACGGATCCACCGTCCACATGGCTGAGTTCCTGCTCGGACAAGCTTCTAAAACGTGTTTCTTCGAGTTTCATGCTTGCTCCTTTCTAGTGCATGATGCCATTGATGATACTACGGCCAAAATCACGCCCGGAATTGTATAAAATATTCCAGGTTTGAACGATGAATTTTGCCGAGTCAAAGACGGAGGCCCCTCCATCAATGGTCGCCAGTTCAGCTTCTGTTAGGCAAGTATAATGGATGCTTGTATCCATAAGTGTCCTCCTTAATGTAAGATCGTGTAGAGTAAATCAATTGCCTCGTTCAGAATGGTGAAAGTGACCATGAAGGCAATAGCAAATTTAGGAAAGTACCCTTCTACCTGCTTGGGTGCTTTTTTATCAAGAACGCAGTATCCTGTCAAAAGGATGAGGGTGATAAAGGGCAGAGAAATCATAGAAATGCCTCCTTTTAGAAGAATTTCTTTTTGATATCTTTGCCAATTGTATAGGATAGAGCGACGAGGGCGACGCAGACTCCTGCTGAAACTACTGCTCCGCCGTTAACATCGACTAGTTCATCTTCCGTCAAGGTTACAAAGTTTTGTGTGAATTCTGTTGTCATTTAGTTTTCCTTTTTATTTTTTACTTGTTTTAGGGTAGCATCGACTGCCAAATAGATTGTGGCTGCAATGGCTAAATTCATATTGGGTTGAAACGCAATCAGATGTGCATCGTGTAACATGGTTAATCCGATAATGATGGCGAAAATAATGGTGTGTAAATGTCGTTTCATAAGCCTTATCCTAAAATGAAGCCAAGGGCTAGACCAGTGATGATGCATCCTCCGTAGACGATAAAAGGTGCTACCCCACCGTTGACATGAGTTAACTCTTCATCTGTCAGAGTAGTGAATTGATTGTCAATCAGTTGATTTGTTTGTGTCATAAGCTATCTCCTTTTCTAATGTATTGTCTGTTATTACTTTCTTTGGCAACTACTTAAAGCCAAAAGTCCAAGAGGAATCAAGATGAAAGGGATGAAACCTCCAGTACATTCTTCTAGTTCAGCGTCGTTTAGTTTTGAAAACTTTTTATCAATTGTTGTCATGATATTTCCTTTCTGTTAGAGCACATTGGCTAGTGTTTTTCCTAGTTCGTAGCCTACTTGATAGATGCCATACATCAAAACGGGTGCTAGAATGCTAGCGAGTATGATGAGTGCCATTTTTTTATTTTTCCTTGTATTCATGATTTCTCCTTACAGGATGATCAGTGATAAGAATAGTAATAGAATAAAAAATTGTGTATTCTTTTTCATGTTCGGTATTCCCTTTCCTTATTTATTTGCGGAAGAAGTAATACAAAAACCATGGGATGATAATGGGAGTATAGTACATCTGTGGTCCTCCTTTCTTTTTGTTTGGTCACTTATACTATTCGTATAAAAATCTGGAAATGGAAAAAATTTCTTAAAAAATTTTAGAATGTTAGCATCTCTGAAACTAGTTTCATAGGAATGGAAGAATAGTTTAAAATATGAAACTATTATCAAAATGGCTCGACAATATTGTAAGCGCTTTAAAAATACTATATAATAACCTTACAAGTACTCGAGTTGACGTAATAAACAAAGGAGATGGAATGTATGTCCAAGATCACAAAAGAAGAATTAATTCAACAGATCAAAGACGGCATTATCGTTTCTTGTCAGGCGCTTCCTCATGAACCTCTCTACACAGAGGCAGGAGGTGTGATCCCTCTCTTGGTCAAAGCAGCTGAGCAAGGAGGGGCGGTTGGAATCCGGGCGAATAGTGTCCGCGATATCAAAGAGATCAAGGAAGTGACAAAGCTTCCGATTATCGGGATCATCAAGAGAGATTATCCTCCTGAAGAACCATTCATTACTGCTACCATGAAAGAAGTAGATGAATTGGCCGAATTAGATATCGCAGTGATTGCCCTGGATTGTACCAAACGTCCGCGTCATGACGGTCTATCGATTGTCGACTTTATCCAGCAAGTGAAGGAGAAATATCCTGATCAACTCTTGATGGCAGATATCAGCACCTTTGAAGAAGGCTTAACAGCTGTCGAAGCAGGGGTTGACTTTGTCGGAACAACCTTATCGGGCTACACAGATTACAGCCCGAAAGTAGACGGACCTGACATTGACTTGATTCGCCAACTTTGCCAAGCGGGTGTCGATGTGATTGCGGAAGGTAAGATTCACTATCCTGTACAAGCAAAAGAAATTCATGACCTGGGTGTCAGAGGGCTTGTGGTAGGGGGAGCCATTACGCGACCTAAAGAAATTACAGAACGCTTCGTTGCGGCTTTAAAATAGAAAAAAGAACAGTAAAAAGAGACAAGGAGGAAGCTAGGAAGAGAGAAATCATCCAGTAGAAATTAGAATATTTAATAATCACCGTCCTCAGTGAGGATATACTAAGTAAGAGAAATCTTACCGCAAACGTGAGGAGAAATCACATGAAAATGAAAAAAGTACTGTGCTCGTTGGTAGCTGGTGCAGCGGTGCTAGCACTTGCAGCTTGTGGATCTGGAGGAGGATCTAAGTCTGAATCTTCAAGCGATAACTCTGGTAAAACAGAAATCACTTGGTGGGCCTTCCCAGTCTTTACTCAAGAGAAAGCTGATGATGGTGTAGGAACCTACGAAAAATCAATTATCGAAGCCTTCGAAAAAGCCAATCCAGATATCAAAGTCAAACTAGAAACCATCGACTTCAAATCTGGTCCTGAAAAGATTACAACAGCTATCGAAGCTGGAACTGCTCCAGACGTTCTCTTTGACGCACCAGGGCGGATCATCCAATACGGTAAAAATGGTAAATTGGCTGACTTGAATGATCTCTTTACTGAAGATTTTGTAAAAGATGTCAACAACGACAATATCATTCAAGCTAGCAAGGCTGGCGACACTGCTTACATGTATCCAATCAGTTCAGCACCATTCTACATGGCCATGAACAAGAAAATGTTAGAAGATGCAGGAGTTCTAGACCTTGTCAAAGAAGGCTGGACAACAGACGACTTTGAAAAAGTCTTGAAAGCTTTGAAAGACAAAGGTTACACACCAGGATCCCTCTTCAGTAATGGTCAAGGTGGAGACCAAGGTACTCGTGCCTTTATCGCTAACCTTTACGGTGGTTCTGTAACAGATGAAAAAGTAACCAAGTATACAACAGATGATCCAAAATTTGTCAAAGGTTTAGAAAAAGCTTCTAAATGGATTGAAGATGGTTTGATGATGAATGGTTCCCAATTCGACGGTGGAGCAGACATCCAAAACTTCGCTAACGGTCAAACTTCTTACACCATCTTGTGGGCACCTTCACAAAACGGTATCCAAGCTAAATTGTTGGATGCAAGTAAAGTTGAAGTAGTTGAAGTACCATTCCCATCTGATACAGGCAAACCAAAATTGGAATACCTTGTCAATGGTTTTGCAGTCTTCAACAACAAGGATGAAAAGAAAGTAGCAGCAGCTAAGAAATTTGTTCAATTCATCGCAGACGACAAAGAATGGGGTCCAAAAGATGTTGTTCGTACAGGAGCCTTCCCAGTTCGTAGCTCATTTGGTAAATTGTATGATGACAAACGGATGGAAACCATCAGCACTTGGACTCAATACTACTCACCATACTACAACACAATCGACGGCTTTGCAGAAATGCGTACACTTTGGTTCCCAATGTTGCAATCTGTTTCAAACGGGGATGAAAAAGCAGAACCAGCTTTGAAGACCTTTACTGAAAAAGCAAACGAAACGATCAAGAAAAAATAGATCATCTATGAAACTCAAATGATCCTTTCATAGAAATAAGAAAGCATAGGCCCCCTCGATTTCTTATCTCCATGTGTAGATTGAAAGAGGGGGCCTTCGTGTTTTCATTCTTCCTATTGATTCTTTATTTGAAGCAATAGGGAATTGCTTCAAATAAAGAATCAAGTAATAAAAATAGAAAAAGAACATCAGGAGGTGCCTTATTGTGAAGGTAAACAAAATCCGAATGAGGGAGACGCTGGTTTCCTACGCATTCTTAGCACCCATTTTAATCTTCTTTATTGTCTTTGTATTAGTACCAATGATTATGGGGTTTGTCACTAGTTTCTTCAACTACTCGATGACCTCCTTCAAATTTGTTGGTCTTGAAAATTACTCCCGCATGTTTGCGGATAAGGTCTTTATCAAGTCCTTGATCAATACTGTCATCATCGTTATCGGATCCGTTCCAATCGTAGTATTGTTCTCCTTGTTTGTGGCTTCTCAGACCTATCATCAAAATGCCATTGCGCGTTCCTTCTATCGTTTCGTCTTCTTCCTTCCAGTTGTTACAGGGAGTGTAGCGGTAACGGTTGTGTGGAAATGGATCTATGATCCGCTATCAGGGATTTTGAACTTTGTATTGAAATCTGGACATGTCATCAACCAAAACATTTCTTGGTTGGGGGACAAGCACTGGGCTTTGATGGCCATCATCATCATCTTGTTGACCACCTCTGTTGGTCAACCGATCATCCTCTACATCGCTGCTATGGGAAATATTGATAATTCTCTCGTAGAAGCAGCGCGTGTCGATGGTGCGACAGAACTTCAAGTTTTCTGGAAGATCAAATGGCCAAGCTTGTTGCCAACAACTCTTTATATTGCGATCATTACGACCATTAACTCTTTCCAATGTTTCGCCTTGATCCAATTGTTGACATCCGGTGGTCCAAACTACTCAACGAGTACCCTCATGTACTACTTATATGAAAAAGCCTTTAAGCTCTCTGAATACGGTTATGCCAACACCATGGGTGTCTTCCTTGCGGTGATGATTGCTATTATCAGTTTTGCGCAATTCAAGATCCTCGGAAACGACGTAGAATACTAAAGAAAGGAGCCTCAGATGAAACCAACACAAAAGAAACCCATCACTGCCTTTACAGTGATTTCAACGATCATTTTGCTCCTTTTGACAGTCTTGTTCATTTTCCCATTTTATTGGATTTTGACAGGTGCCTTTAAGTCTCAGCCAGATACCATTATGATCCCACCTCAATGGTGGCCAAAGACACCAACCATGGAAAACTTCCAACAGTTGATGGTACAAAACCCAGCCTTGCAATGGTTGTGGAACAGTGTCTTCATCTCTCTAGCAACCATGCTTTTGGTGTGTATGACCTCTTCCTTGGCAGGATATGTCTTGGCTAAGAAACGCTTCTATGGGCAACGAATTCTCTTTGCTACCTTTATCGCAGCCATGGCCCTTCCAAAACAAGTTGTCTTGGTTCCATTGGTACGCATTATCAACTTTATGGGAATCCACGATACTCTTGCAGCGGTGATCTTGCCACTGGTCGGATGGCCATTCGGGGTTTTCTTGATGAAACAATTTAGTGAAAACATCCCAACAGAACTCTTAGAATCTGCTAAGATCGATGGTTGTGGAGAGTTACGGACTTTCTGGAGCGTTGCCTTCCCAATTGTCAAGCCGGGATTTGCAGCCCTTGCCATCTTTACCTTCATCAACACCTGGAACGACTACTTTATGCAATTGGTAATGCTGACCTCTCGTCAAAACTTGACTATTTCACTAGGGGTTGCGACCATGCAGGCTGAAATGGCCACCAACTATGGCTTGATCATGGCTGGGGCAGCCCTAGCTGCGGTGCCAATCGTTACAGTCTTCCTAGTCTTCCAAAAATCCTTCACTCAAGGGATTACCATGGGAGCGGTCAAAGGATAAGCCATCTGCTTGGACAAACGATAGTAGTGTACAGATACTTTTTTCTAGGCTGAGAGGTGTAGGGCTCTTGCAGGCTCTACACCTCATCGGTGCCCTAGAAGGGGCTAGGGAAGAAATCACTTGTTTTCTTTTCTCGTCCTAAGAAGTGTCGAAAGGAAAAGTGTATGATATTTGATGATTTAAAAAACATCACCTTTTACAAAGGGATCCATCCCAATCTAGATCAGGCCATTGATTTTCTCTATGAGCATCGGAAGGATTCTTTTGAATTAGGGAGATACGACATTGATGGAGATAAGGTCTTTCTCGTCGTTCAAGAAAACACCCTCAATAAAGAAGAAAGCAATCGCTTTGAGCACCACAAAAGATATGCCGATTTACATCTTTTGGTAGAAGGACATGAGTTTTCGAGGTATGGATCTCGTGTGACAGGTGAGGCGCTCGCCTTTGATGAAGCATCGGACATCGGTTTTGTCCATTGCCAGGAGTCTTATCCACTTCATCTGGGGTATCATAATTTTGCGATTTTCTTCCCAGGGGAACCTCATCAGCCCAATGGTTATGCGGGTCAAGAAGAAGTCGTTCGAAAACAGTTAGTGAAAATTTTAATCGATTAAGAGAGTCAGAAAGGAGACGGTATGTCACAAAGAGAAACAGGATTGATCAAAACAGTTTTTAATACTGACAATCTGGTGATGCGAATCAGCGAGAAAATAGCGGACTTAGTCACAGTCAATCTTCTTTTTGTGCTGAGCTGTCTGCCGATTGTCACAATCGGGATCGCAAAGATTAGTTTGTATCAAACGGTTTTTGCGATCAAACACCAGCGTCGCTTACCAGTCATTCGGACTTATATCAACGCCTTTCGCGAAAATTGGAAGTTGGGCCTTCAGCTCGGAGGGATAGAGTTGCTCATTTCAGGGATCTGTCTCTTTGACTTGTTCCTCTTTTGGAGCCAGACAGCCTTGCCAATGCAGGTGTTAAAAGCTGTTTGTCTAGGGCTCCTTATCTTCCTAGTTCTGGTCATGCTAGCGGCCTATCCAATTGCGGCGCGTTACCAATTGACTTGGGCAGAGTGTCTACAAAAAGCTCTGATTGTATCTGGTTTGTATTTCCCATGGTTCTTCGTTATGGGGGCTCTCTTGTTGCTAGTAGCTATGGTGTTTGTGACTTCTGTCTTAAGCTTTCTACTAGGACTCATGGTCTTCTTCTTGATTGGTTTTTCTAGCCTGACCTTCCTACAGGTTGGATTGATGGAAAAGATATTTGCTCGTTTTAAAGAATAAAAAAGAAAAATAGGATTTGGTAAACATTCGTGAAAGGAGAAAAGAATGTCAGATTTAAAAAAATATGAAGGAGTCATCCCGGCTTTTTATGCCTGTTATGATGACCAAGGAGAAATTAGCCCGGAGCGGGTACGTGCGCTGGTAGAATATTTTATCGCGAAAGGTGTGCAGGGCTTGTATGTCAACGGATCTTCCGGCGAATGTATCTACCAGAGCGTAGCCGATCGCAAGCTAGTCTTGGAAGAAGTCATGGCAGTGGCTAAAGGAAAATTGACCATCATAGCTCACGTGGCCTGCAACAATACCAAGGACAGCGTGGAATTGGCACGACATGCAGAAGAGCTAGGAGTAGATGCCATTGCGGCCATTCCGCCAATTTATTTCCGCTTGCCAGAATACAGTGTTGCCCACTACTGGAATGAAATCAGCGCAGCAGCACCAAACACAGACTTTGTCATCTACAATATCCCGCAATTGGCAGGGGTAGCTTTGACACCGAGTCTGTATACAGAAATGTTGAAAAATCCACGGGTGATTGGGGTGAAGAATTCCTCTATGCCTGTTCAGGATATTCAGACCTTTGCTTCTTTGGGAGGCGATGACCATATCGTCTTTAATGGTCCAGATGAACAATTCTTAGGTGGCCGTCTTATGGGAGCAGGAGCTGGTATTGGGGGCACCTATGGTGCTATGCCGGAGCTCTTCTTGAAACTCAATCAGCTGATTGCTGAGAAAGACTTGGAAACTGCGCGTGACTTGCAATTTGCCATCAACGGTATTATCGGAGTCTTGACGTCTGCTCATGGAAACATGTATGGCGTCATTAAAGAAGTCTTGCGGATCAATGAAGGTCTAGAACTGGGATCTGTTCGGAGTCCATTAAGTCCAGTAACTGAAGGAGACCAGGAAGTGGTCCAAAAAGCAGCTAGCTTAATCCGTGAAGTCAAGGAACGTTTCCTTTAAAAAAGAGTGTAAATCGGAAAGGAGAGGTGTATGGCCTATTACCTAGCGATTGATATCGGTGGGACCAATATCAAATATGGTCTGATTGATGAAGCAGAGAATCTGATCGAGTCGCATGAAATGCCGACAGAAGCTGAAAAAGGGGGACCTGGGATTCTAGGGAAAACCAAAGCTTTGGTAGAATCTTACCTCGAAGAAAATAACATCCTTGGAGTCTGTATTTCGTCAGCTGGGATGGTTGACCCCGATAAGGGGGAAATCTTTTATGCGGGCCCTCAGATTCCCAATTATGCAGGAACTCAGTTCAAAAAAGAAATTGAAGAGACCTATCAAATTCCCTGCGAAATTGAAAATGACGTCAACTGTGCTGGTTTAGCAGAAGTGATGTCAGGGAATGGCCAGGGGGCTCAAGTTGCCGTCTGTTTAACGGTCGGTACTGGCATTGGTGGCTGTCTCTTGATCAATGGGGAGATTTTCCATGGTTTTAGCAATTCTGCCTGCGAGGTAGGTTACCTTCATCTTCAAGATGGTGCCTTCCAAGATTTGGCTTCGACGACAGCTTTGGTTGAATATGTTGCCAAGCAACATGGAGATCCTGTCGAACAATGGAGTGGTCGTCGCATATTCAAGGAAGCGACCCAAGGAAATACCATCTGTATGGCAGGAATCGATCGCATGGTCGACTACCTGGGTAAGGGGCTTGCCAATATCTGTTATGTTGTCAATCCTCAAGTGGTCATCCTTGGTGGTGGGGTCATGGGACAGGAAGCGATATTGAAACCAAAAATTTCAGGCGCCCTCAAAGACTCCCTGGTTCCAAGCCTTGCAGACAAAATGCAATTGGAGTTTGCGCATCATCAAAATACAGCAGGGATGGTAGGAGCTTACTACCATTTCAAACAACAACAAGCCAGACGCAATTAAATCAAAAAAATGCTCACCACTTAGGTGAGCATTTCAGATTGAAAATAAAGTCTTCTGAGAAACTTTCCTTAGGTGAGTACGGACGTCAGCGAACTTCCAAGAAGTTCCATGGCTTAGTTTTGAACCTAAGGTTTCAAAACTCCCGAGTGCCTGAAACACAATGGTTTCAGGCACTTTTCTCACAGCGGAAAGTTTTTAATCTTCTTAAATGACTGTAAATAAAAGTCATTTTTTGAAAAGTATCTAGCTGTTTTATGTAAAACAATAGTTTATCTACTTTCAAAAACGCTCACCTAAGCGGTGAGCATTTTTTGTGGAAAAGAAAAACCAGAATGCAGAGGAAAGGATCCTCAGCTCCTGGTGATAAATCGGAAGATTAACGTCTACGTGAATCGTAGCCATTGAGTTTTTTGTTTTCCCAATAGCTATTGAAAATTTTCTCCTTGCGCTCCCGATCCATTTCAAGAAAGTGAGCGTAGATTAAATCAATCGTGGTTAAGAAGGGAAGTGTTGCCGTAATACGGTCAATATAGGTGCTTCCAGGTAGGGGAGCAACTGGTAAAATTTCCGTAAAGTCATCTTTGATAGCGTCTGGTTGAGCAGTAAGAAGAACTGTTTTTGCCCCCATTTCTTGCGCATCTAAGAGGCTATGGATAATCGAGCGTGTGGTTCCTGACAGAGAGAAGGCAATGACCAGACAGGATTTATCCAAGATACTGGTCGTCCATGCAAAGCCGTCTTGATCGGTTAAGGCCTCACAAACAACGCCCAGTCGGAGGAAACGAAGTTTCATCTCAGAAGCCACCAATCCTGAGCTTCCTTTTCCAAAGAAGTAGACCCGATCTGCTTGAGTGATTAAGTTGGCGACTTCTTTGATTTGGTCATCTTTGGCTAGGTTTTCTGTAGCCTGAAGGACCTGCTGGTAGCGACGCAAGACATCCTGGGTTAATTCGTCGTGCGGGGATTGTTGCTTTTGAGATTTGGTTTCTTCGTTAAAGTGATAAATAAATTCACGATAGCCTGTGAAGCCACACTTTTGGGAAAAACGGGTCAAAGCAGCTTTTGATACATGCAACAGTTCCGTCACTCTAGACGAGGAAAGAGAGTGTTGCTGTGCTTCAGGAGATAAAAAATAGCGGGCAATGTCTAACTCTAGCTCCGTCATTTCTTCTTGATGGCTCTTAATAATGCTTCGGAGATCACGATCTTGTTTCACAGCGGTCCTCCTTTCAACTGAGGTTACACATGGAGAAAATCCTATAATATATTTCACAGTATAACATAAAAAACCGGGATATACAAGGAATACGACCAGCGAACGACTGAAAGAAGGAACAGAATCAACATCTTTTTTGAATCACCTTTGTTAAAAAAATAAGCTCTGGAAACAAAGGAAAGACGCTGAAAAAAGTTGATAAAATATGATATAATTTACACAAGAATTTGTTCCTTCTCGTAAAGGAAGAGATAAGGAGGTGGAGTGATGGCCAACGCAACTCTCGAAATGATGCAAGAGATTGAAATGGCGGCAGAAGCCGTTGTCGCAAGTTACGAGGATCAGGTCCAAGATTTGCGCCAACAGCTAGGTGATCACCTACAGGAGGTAGCAGCATCTTATGACAAAGAGACCGCTAAGCTAGTAGCAGAGCGGGAAGAGTCCTCGAAAGCGATGATTGCTAGCTTGGAAGCAGACCTTGCAGTGACCAGTCAACGCAATGACGAAAAGGTGCAGCAAGCCATGACAGATAAGCGCGCAGCTTTGGTAGACGAAATTGTAGAAAAGGTGGTAGCAACCTATGGCAATTAGCCCAATGCAACACCTTTCCCTGGTTTTGCCCACAAATCTAATGGACGAGCTTCTCTTGTCGCTCCAGTCAGAGGAATCTGTCCAAATCTATGATTTGAGCGCACAAGAAGATTGGCAAGTTGCCTTTCAGACGAGTGATGGGACCAAAGGATTAGCTCAAAGACTGGATGAACTAAGACGTCGGGAAGAACAGTTGGAAAAGGCCATTCAGGCCTTGGAGCCTTTCATTCCTCAAAAGAAGGGATTAGAAAAACTGAAAGAAGCTCCTTTGTCTTTGTCTTTCCAAGAGCTAGAGTCCCATGGGCTTATCCGTGACGAGCAACGTCTCTTACAGTCGGTGCAAAAGCAATTGGCTGTCTTAGCAAAGGCGCGGGATCGCATCCAGCTAGCCCAAGAAGAGCTTGCCTCTTTGGAAAAATGGGTTGATTTGACAACGACGCCGGACCAACTCAAGCGTTTCCGCTATGTCCGTGGCTTAATCGGTACCATTCCGAATAGTGAACAGGATCAGGCGCGTCAGGCCTTGCTAGCGCACCCAGATGTAGAGGTTGATGTGGTCTTCAGCTCGGAAACGGAGCATGGGGTCGTTGTCTTGTATAAGTCTGGTGACTTAGCGGGTATTCAAGATACGCTGACCAGTTCGCATTTTAAAGAGTTTGACTACCAAGGAGAGGCCCTGCCGAAAGAACGTTTGGAGCAACTCAAGAGAGAGATCAAAGAACAAGGTGCTGTCGAAGCAGCTACTTTGGAAACACTCAGTCAGGCTAAGGAAGACCTCAACCAGCTCAAGTACCAACTCGATTATGTCTTGAGTTTAGGAGCCCGGGAGGAGGCCAAAGGTTCTCTAGCTAGTACAGCCCATTTGGTTGCCCTAGAAGGATGGATTGAAACAGCTCAACTAGAAGCTTTAAAGGCTAAACTTCAAAAGGAATTTGGGAGCCAAGTCGTCTTGCAGACACGTGAAGTCATTCAAGATGAATGGGATCAGGTACCCATCAAACTGAAAAACAATGCCTTGGTGGAGCCCTTCGAGTTGGTGACCGAAATGTACGCCCTGCCCAAGTATTATGAGAAAGATCCGACGCCAATCGTCTCTCTCTTCTACTTTGTCTTCTTCGGCATGATGGTAGCAGATATCGGCTATGGGCTCTTGCTAACGCTGGCAACTGGATTTGCTCTAAAGGCCTTCCAGCTTCAGCCGAGCGCAGCAAAAAACCTTCGTTTCTTCTGCCTCTTAGGAATCTCGGTAGCCCTTTGGGGAGTCGTATATGGTTCCTTCTTCGGCTTTGAGATGCCTTTTGCTTTGATCAGTACGACCACCAATGCCATGACCATCTTGATCCTATCGGTTGTCTTTGGTTTCATTACCGTTTTGGTCGGTCTCTTCCTAGGAGGGATGAAAAATGTCCGCCTGAAAGACTATACGGAAGCCTACAATGCAGGCTTTGCCTGGGTCTTGATCTTATTGGGCTTGATGCTCTTAGCAGTCGGAAATATCCTACCAGGCTTATCCTACCTAGTCCCCATTGGTCAGTGGCTAGCCATCCTCAATGCGATTGGGATTCTGGTGGTGTCCATTGTCAGTGCCAAGAAATTATCAGGACTAGCAGCAGGTCTCTTTAATCTCTACAATGTTAGTGGGTATGTCGGAGACTTGGTCAGCTTTACCCGTTTGATGGCGCTTGGCTTGTCCGGGGCTAGTATCGGTTCAGCCTTTAACTTGATTGTCAATCTCTTCCCAACCCTGGGACGATTCACCGTCGGCCTTGTTCTCTTTGTCCTCCTCCATGCCATCAACATGTTCCTGTCCTTCTTATCAGGCTATGTGCATGGAGCGCGTTTGATTTTTGTCGAGTTCTTTGGCAAGTTCTACGAGGGTGGTGGCAAGCCCTTCCAACCTCTAAAACCGTCAGAACGCTATATCAAAACAAAAAAATAATTCAGTAAATCAATCATACAAAATTTTATAGGAGTATATTCATGGAATCTTTAGCTTCATATTTCTCAACTCATGGGGGGGCCTTCTTTGCAGCCCTTGGTGTAGCCATTGCAGTGGCTCTTAGTGGAATGGGTTCAGCCCTTGGTGTTGGTAAGACCGGTCAGGCTGCTGCTGCACTCTTGAAAGAACAACCCGAAAAATTTGCCCAAGCCTTGATCTTGCAATTGTTGCCAGGTACACAAGGTTTGTATGGTTTCGTTATTGGGATCTTGATCTGGTTGCAAATTAAGCCAGATATGGCTCTTGAAACAGGGGTCGCTTACTTCTTTACAGCTCTTCCAGTTGCGATTGTTGGTTATTTCTCAGCGAAACACCAAGGGAATGTCGCAACGGCTGGGATGCAAATCTTGGCAAAACGCCCAGAAGACATGATGAAAGGAGTTATCCTTGCGGCCATGGTTGAAACCTATGCTATCTTGGCCTTCGTTGTGTCCTTCCTTTTGACTCTTCGCGTCGGCTAATCTAGGCATACCTAAGTCAAAGATGAGGAGGCTTCTCTTCGTCTATTATCGGTGGTGAAGAACTCCAAAGGAGGAAATAAAAACAATGACGGATTATTCCCAATTAAAGGATTCCATCCTTGAACAGGCCCATGAAAAAGGCCGGAAATTAGTGGCGGAAGCGACGGCTAAGGTCCAAGCAGAAGCCCAGTTGCAGGAAGCTCGTTTGGTAGAAGAAAAGTTACACCAACGGGCGGTTCAATTGCAGACGATTGAGCGCCACTTGCAACGTGAAAGCCAACAAATTGAAAATCAAAAGCGCCAATCGACACTGGTCACTAAGCAACGGGTTTTAAAAGAGTTGTTTGCGGATGCCTACCAGAAAATGGCGACATGGTCACGCCAGGAAGAACTCACATTTCTTCACCGTATTCTTCCTCGCTATGCGGACCAAGTAACCGTCTTAACCCTGGGTGCTGTGACGGCAGAGAAATTGACAGATCAAGATCGTCAGGATTTGATAGAGGCCTATCCACAACTTCAATTAGCGACAGAAACTCTTGCCCAAGAAGCTGGTTTTGTCCTTTCCTTTGGCAAAGTAGATGCCAGCTACCTCTACCGTGATTTGGTTGATGCTGTACGGGAGGAGCAGAGCTTCCATATGGCAGCCAGCATTTTTAAAGAAGAAAAGAACTAGGAGGGCCTATGAGTGAACGGACGTATTCTCAAGTAAATACCGGGATTAGTGTACGTGAAGCTAGTTTTTTGAGCCCAGCTCAGTTTGATGCCCTTCTGAACAGTTCCGATGCAGAAGCGCGTGCCAATCTCTTGCAAGGGACGGCCTATGCCTTGGAGGCAGATCAACTGCGTCAAGTCCAAGTGGTCGAGCAAGCCTTGATGAAGCACCTTCTAGCTGAGTACGATTGGGCTTATCAGGTAGCTCCAAACCCAGCTGTGGTCGACCTCTTTGCCCTCAAGTACACCTATCACAATCTCAAGGTCTTCTTGAAAGAGCGAGCAACGGGGCGAGATTTGAATTTCTTGTTATTGGATGCAGGTCCCTATTCCTTAGCGGTTCTTGAACAAGTAGCCAAGACCTTTTCTTCAGAGAACTGCCCAGAATTTATGGCTCAAGAAGTAGCAGCGACCTGGCAGGAATATGTCGACTATCAGGACATTCGCGTTCTGGAGATCGGAATGGATCTGGCTTACTTTGATCATCTCAAACGCTTGTCGAAAGACATGGGGCATCCACTTCTAGAATCGCTGGTCACCTTGACCATTGATTGTTACAATGTCATCACTGTTGAGCGGGCCCTCAGCCTGAAAAAGCCAGGCAGCTTTATGAAGCAACTCTTGTCCGATGCAGGGACCCTCTCAGCAAGAGAAGTCATCCAGTGCGTCGAGCAGGGCAACCTCATCAGTTGGTTCCAACAAGTTAATCCCTTGCCTTATGATGTGGAACTGTCTCGGTACGAAGAGCAGATGCGAGCAGGGAGAGTGAGCGCTGAGACAGTGGAATACCTGGAGCATGTGATCAAGTACCGAATTTTGGAACAAGCTTCCTTTGAGACAGACGGTCCCTTGCCTTTAGCTCGCTATCTCTTCGGAAAAGAGCTGGAGGTGAAGAATCTTCGTTTGGTCTTAACGGGCCTAGATAATCAGCTTCCAATTGACAAAATAAAAGAAAGGATGAGACCGATCTATGGCCAGTAAAACGCAAAAAATTGCCGTTGTGGGAAACCGAGATGCCATCCTTCCTTTTCAGATGATTGGCTTTCAGACCTTTCCCGTAGCAGAGGCTCAGGAAACCATCAATACCCTACGGCACTTGAGCCAAGAAGATTTTGGAATCATCTATCTGACGGAGGATATGGCTCAGGAAATCCCAGATACCATCGCCCACTACGATCGGCAAGTAACCCCAGCCGTCATCTTGATTCCTACTCATAAGGGATCGACTGGACTGGGACGGCAACGCATTCGCGATAATGTCGAAAAAGCGGTAGGACAGGATATTTTATGAGAACAAATGAATTTGGTCAAACGATTGGAGATGCACTGCCGGATTTTACACTGGGGCGCTTGCCAGCTATTGAGCGGATCGAGGGTCGCTATACCGTAATTGAGCGCCTGTCAAAAGAAAAACACGGGGCGGATCTTTATCAGGTCTACGGGCCAGCCTCCCCAGCAGCTATGTGGACCTATCTGTTCAAAGGCCCTGCCCGCAATGAAGAGGAGTGGGACCGCTTATTAGATGATCTCATGGCAGCCCAAGGTCGCTTTTACTATGCGATTGTAGACAAAGATTCGGGCAAGGCATTAGGGACTTTTTCTCTTATGCGGATTGATCCAGCCAACCGGGTGATCGAAGTCGGAGCAGTGACCTACTCACCAGCGCTCCAGAAGACTCGCATGGCAACCGAAGCCCAGTATCTGTTAGCACGCTATGTGTTTGAGGAGTTAGGCTACCGCCGCTATGAGTGGAAATGCGATGCCTTAAACCAAGCTTCTCGCAAAGCAGCTGAGCGCTTGGGGTTCACCTATGAAGGGTGTTTCCGTCAGGCTGTTGTTTATAAAGGTCGGACTCGAGACACAGATTGGTTGTCTATCATTGACCAAGAATGGCCAGCAATCAAAGAGCGTTTCGAAGCTTGGTTGGATCCAACTAATTTCGAGGCCAATGGTCAACAAAAGCAATCTCTAAGAGAGATAGCACAAAAGTAAAACAAAGAAACAAAGGATTCCCAGGAGGAATACATGACTCAAGGAAAAATTATTAAAGTTTCCGGTCCCTTGGTGGTTGCATCAGGGATGCAGGAGGCCAATATCCAAGACATTTGCCGGGTCGGCGATCTTGGTTTGATTGGTGAAATTATTGAGATGCGTCGGGACGAAGCATCTATCCAAGTATATGAAGAAACGTCTGGAGTCGGTCCAGGAGAACCAGTGGTAACAACCGGAGCTCCCCTTTCTGTTGAGTTGGGACCAGGTTTGATCTCTCAGATGTTTGACGGAATCCAACGCCCCTTGGAACGTTTCCAAGAAGTCACCGCCAGCGATTTTTTGGTTCGTGGGGTGCAAGTTCCTAATCTCGATCGTGACACCAAATGGACCTTCGAACCAAGTGTAGCAGAAGGAACTGAGGTAGTCGCAGGAGACATCGTTGGTACCGTTCAGGAGACCAATATGGTGGAACACCGCATCATGGTACCATTTGGAGTCAGTGGACGTGTGACCAAGATCGCAGCAGGTTCTTACACAGTGGAAGAGCCAGTTTATGAGATCGAGCAGGCAGATGGTAGTCTCTTTACTGGTACTTTGATGCAAAAATGGCCAGTTCGTCGAGGCCGTCCCTTTGCACAAAAACTGATCCCAGTAGAACCTTTGGTTACAGGTCAACGGGTCATCGATACCTTCTTCCCTGTGACTAAGGGTGGAGCTGCAGCTGTTCCTGGTCCTTTCGGAGCTGGGAAAACAGTGGTGCAACACCAGGTGGCCAAGTTTGCCAATGTAGACATCGTGATTTATGTCGGTTGTGGGGAACGTGGAAACGAAATGACGGACGTTCTGAATGAATTTCCAGAATTGATCGATCCAACAACTGGCCAATCCATCATGCAACGGACGGTTTTGATCGCCAACACTTCGAACATGCCAGTGGCAGCGCGTGAAGCTTCCATCTACACAGGGATCACCATTGCCGAATATTTCCGTGATATGGGCTATTCCGTTGCCATCATGGCCGATTCGACATCGCGCTGGGCAGAAGCTCTTCGTGAAATGTCTGGTCGTCTAGAAGAAATGCCAGGGGATGAAGGCTACCCGGCCTACCTTGGTAGCCGGATTGCTGAGTACTACGAACGGGCCGGTCGAGTCAAGACACTTGGAACCACTGCGCGTGAAGGCTCTATTACGGCGATTGGTGCCGTTTCTCCTCCGGGTGGAGATATCTCAGAGCCGGTGACCCAAAATACCTTGCGGATCGTCAAGGTTTTCTGGGGATTAGATGCTCAGTTGGCGCAGCGTCGCCACTTCCCAGCCATCAACTGGTTGAGTTCTTATTCCCTTTACCAGGATGAGGTGGGCCAATATATCGATCAGCATGAGCAGATTAGCTGGGCAGAAAAAGTCACCCGCGCCATGAATCTGTTGCAAAAAGAGAGTGAATTGCAAGAAATCGTGCGTTTGGTTGGTCTGGATTCCTTGTCTGAAAAAGACCGCTTAACCATGAATGCAGCCAAGATGATCCGCGAAGACTACCTGCAACAAAATGCCTTTGATGAAGTGGACACCTATACTTCCTTCAGCAAGCAGGTAGCCTTGTTGACCAACATTTTGACCTTTGACCAAGAAAGTCAGAAAGCGCTAGAATTAGGGGCCTACTTCACAGAAATCATGGAAGGAACGGTAGACCTTCGGGACCGCATTGCCCGTAGCAAGTTCATCCATGAGGATCAGTTGGGCACCATCCAAGCCTTGAAAGAAGAAATCGTAGAATCCCTACACCAAATCGTCGCAAAAGGAGGAGTAGACAATGAGCGTGATTAAAGAATACCGTACTGTCAGCGAAGTTGTTGGCCCCTTGATGATTGTCGATCAGGTTCAAGGGGTTCACTACAATGAACTCGTAGAAATCAAGCTCCATGACGGAACAACCCGTCAGGGACAAGTCCTCGAAGTCCAAGAAGACAAGGCCATGGTCCAACTCTTTGAAGGATCTAGCGGGATCAACTTGGAAAAAGCCAAGGTTCGCTTTACCGGACGTCCCCTAGAACTTCCAGTGTCCGAAGACATGGTGGGCCGGATCTTTAACGGGATGGGCAAACCCATCGATGGTGGTCCAGAGATTATCCCAGAGAAGTACTTGGACATTGATGGGCAAGCCATCAACCCTGTTTCGCGGGACTATCCGGATGAATTTATCCAAACAGGGATCTCAGCCATTGACCATTTGAATACCTTGGTTCGGGGTCAAAAACTCCCAGTCTTCTCAGGTTCTGGTCTTCCTCACAAGGAGTTGGCGGCTCAGATTGCTCGTCAAGCGACGGTGCTTAATTCTGAAGAAAACTTCGCCGTGGTCTTAGCGGCCATGGGAATTACCTTTGAAGAAGCCGAATTCTTTATGAACGACCTGCGGGAAACAGGGGCTATTGATCGCTCTGTCCTCTTCATCAACCTAGCTAATGACCCAGCTATCGAGCGGATTGCGACCCCTCGGATCGCCTTGACCGCGGCAGAATATTTGGCCTATGAAAAAGACATGCACGTCTTGGTCATTATGACCGACATGACTAACTACTGTGAAGCCCTTCGGGAAGTATCCGCTGCTCGCCGGGAGGTTCCAGGACGTCGGGGATATCCAGGGTATCTTTATACCAACCTCTCGACCCTCTACGAACGTGCGGGACGCTTGGTTGGGAAGAAAGGATCTGTGACTCAGATTCCAATCCTCTCCATGCCGGAGGATGACATCACCCACCCAATCCCTGACTTGACAGGCTACATCACCGAAGGTCAGATTATTCTGTCTCGTGATCTATACAATAGTGGTTACCGCCCACCGATCAATGTCCTTCCTTCCCTTTCTCGTTTGAAAGACAAGGGTTCTGGTGAAGGCAAGACTCGGAAAGACCATGCAGCGACCATGAACCAGCTCTTTGCGGCCTATGCTCAAGGGAAACAAGCAAAAGAGTTAGCTGTGGTTCTTGGGGAGTCTGCCTTGTCAGATACAGACAAGCTCTATGTCAAATTTACCGATCGTTTTGAGAAAGAATACATCAACCAAGGCTTTACTACCAATCGGACCATTCAAGAAAGTCTGGATCTAGGCTGGGAATTGCTGTCTATCTTGCCACGGACAGAGCTCAAGCGGATCAAGGATGATATGATTGATGAATACCTCCCAAAAACTTCCAAGGAAGCACAAGCCTAGGAGTAGAAAGGAGGAAGTCAAATGGCACGATTAAATGTCAAACCCACCCGGATGGAGTTAAATACCCTCAAAGAGCGTCTGAAGACAGCAACTAGAGGCCATAAACTTCTCAAGGACAAGCGGGATGAACTCATGCGACGCTTCATCGAATCGGTCCGTGAAAATGACCGCCTCCGCCAGAAGGTTGAGGCAGCTCTCATTGGCAATATGCAAGAATTTGTCCTCGCTAAATGTCTGGAGAATGACCTCATGGTCCAGGAAATCTTTGCGGTGCCGACGCGTGAGGTCAGTCTGCATATCGAGACGGAGAATATCATGAGTGTGCGCGTGCCCAAGATGCATGCTCATATCGATAATCCGTATAGAGACGATGAGGGAGACGTGGTATACAGCTACGTGGTTTCCAATAGTCAGATGGATAGCACCATTCAAGAAATGGAAGAACTCCTACCAGACCTGCTGCGCCTAGCAGAGATTGAAAAAACTTGTCAACTCATGGCTGATGAGATTGAAAAAACGCGTCGTCGGGTCAATGGACTCGAGTATGCGACCATTCCAGACCTCAAGGAAACCATCTACTATATCGAAATGAAACTCGAAGAAGCTGAACGCGCCAACCTCGTCAGAATGATGAAGGTCAAATAAGATACAAAGCCGTTAAGCAACTCAAAGGAAAATAGGAAATCCAACGACGAAGCGACCGCTTCTAGTTGGATTTATCTTTTTCCAAAGAGTTGTAGGCGTGTTAAATTATAAGATATAAAGGCGTTAAAAATAGCACCCCAAGTGATGTTTACAGGAGACGGACTTGGGGTGTTTTTTAACCTCTATTCAACTGAAAAATCTTCTAAAATCCCTTGGTTCAGGGCTCTCAAAGGCTTCTGATACAATGAATTTGTTTGATTATCCAAATAGTACTAACTGTCATTAATTGTTAAGAGAATGTAACAAGAAAGGGCTAATGTTACAAATTAGGGTCAGTTAGATTAAAAGAAAAGAAGAGGCATTCCCCGGACAAAAAATGTGGTAGAATATTAACTGTATCTGTATGGAGATAAATCTCCGATAATAAGAAAACGAGGAAAGAACGTATGAAGAAAGTAAACAAAAAAGCTCTAATTGCTTCGACTGTTGCTATGGCGGTCTTGCCATTTACAACTGGTAAAGCAGAATCAAATGGGGACTGGGTTGCCCGTTCTGTAGATGAAATTCGTGCAGATATTTCAACTTCAGAAAACAAACAAACCTACACTATCAAGTATGGGGATACCCTAAGCACGATTGCGGAAGCTTTGAATGTTGACGTAACTGTTTTGGCAAACTTGAACCAAATTAGCAACATTGATTTGATTTTCCCAGGAACTGTCTTGACAACAACTGTCAATGATCAAAACCAAGTGACAGGTGTAGAAATCCAAACTCCTACAGCAGGCAATGCTGACGCAACTGTGACAACTTCTGCTGATTTGACAAACAACCAAATCAAAGTGGACAACCAAACTGTTGCAGTAGGTGATTTGACAAAACCAGTAGCAGATGAAAGCAACCAAGCTGTAGAACTCCCTCAAGCACCTGCAGTTGTAGCAGCAGTGGCAGACCAAGTATCAGAAAGCTTGCCAACTCCAGAAGCACCAGCTGAAACACCTGCCCCAGCAGCTCCAGTAGCAGAGGAAGCCCCAGCACCAGTTGTTGAAGAAGCACCTGCGCAACCTGCTGCAGCGCCAGCTGAAGTAGCGGCTCCTGTAGAAGCACCAGTTGTTGAGGAAGCCCCAGCGGCTCCAGTAGCTGAACCAGCTCCAGTCGTAGAAGTTCCAGCAGAACCAGAAGTTACTGCGGTTGCTTCAACACCACAATATGGTGCACCAGCACCAGTTGTTGATACGACAGCTTCAACTCCTTCAACAGCAACTCCAACTTCAAATGAAGGTCTTCGACCTCAAACAATTAAATTCAAAGAACAAGTGATTAATGAACTTGGCTTGACTGATATTGGTGGTTACCGTCCTGGTGACCCAGAAGATCACGGTAAAGGTCTTGCGGTCGACGTCATGGTTCCAGAAAGTTCAGCGATTGGTGATCAAGTAGCTCAATATGCAATCGATCACATGCAAGAAAATGGAATTTCTTATATCATCTGGAAACAACGTTTCTATGCTCCAGTAAATAACATTTATGGACCAGCAAACACTTGGAATGAAATGCCAGACCGTGGTAGCGTAACAGAAAATCACTACGACCACGTACACGTATCATTTTACGAATAATTAAGACATAGCAAAGAATCAGGATATTCCTGATTCTTTTTTTGTATAAAAAATAGAGAGTGGGACAGAAATCGGTAATTCGTTAGAATTCAATTTCGTCGTCCCACCTCCGCACAGTTGAGTAAGGCTGTAAAAGCTGATGAAATCAGCCTAGTAGAGCCCACTCAACCACTGCGTCTTGCTCGACAATCCAAAGACAATTGAGAGGCTAGGACTTTTGTCCCAGCCTCTATTGGATTATAGGATAACATCAGATTTTTCTACTTGATAGAGAGCCATACTCATAAACAAAGCAACAACAAGAAGAATAAGAATCCCGGGTGTCCAAGAGTGGAAGACTTGTTGGCTTGAACCAAATAAGATAGGTCCAAGTGCAGCAAAGACGTATCCTCCCGTTTGAGCTAGTCCAGAGAGCTGAGCAGTTTTCTCAGGAGAGCTAGACTTCATGGAGAAGGTGACCATGAGGTAAGGGAATAAGATACTCGTAAAACTTCCGATCAAGATATTCAGGATCAACCAGTAAATGAAGTTGTCTGTTTTCAGTAACAGCATGGCTATTCCAGTAAAACCAGCTAAAACAGTTGTCATCAGCATGATGCGACGGTTTCGTTCAGAAAGGCTGGTGGTGAGACTTGGAATGGTCATAGAGAAGGGAAGACTCATCAGGGTAAATACAGATGCTAAAATTCCTGCATTGGCTTGACTGATGCCGGCTTGGGTCGCCATGGTAGGAAGCCAGGTCATCGTGGTATAGAACAAGAGAGATTGTAGACCACAGAAGAGCATGATAGCCCAGACCTTACCATTCTTATACCAGCTAGTCTTATTATCATTAGAAGAGGAGCTTTTTTTCAAATAATGATTATGACGAGCATTGGGGAGCCAGATGACAAGAGCGATCGCACAGACAAGGGTCAGCACCCAAACCAGACCTTGCCAAGAGGTGGCTTGAGTGATAGGAACAGCGACAGAAGAAGCTACCGCAGTAGACAAGCCCATTGCAGTGATATAAAGGGTTGTTAAGAAGCCAAGACGTTTTGGCTCATTGGCTTGGATCAGGCTTGGTAGAAGGACATTGATAAAGGCAATAGCAGCACCAATCAAAAGAGTTCCCACATAGAGGAGAGGCAGATTGATGGTGCGTAGAGCAGATCCAATCGTCATCAGGATCAAGACTCCGAGAAAGAGTCGCTCAATCCCAAAGCGTCTGGCCCAGCTAGTAGCAAAAGGAGAGAAAATAGCGAATGTTAGGAGGGGTAGACTCGTCAAGAGGCCAAGAGAACTTACCTCGACACCAAAGCTAGTAGCGATATCTGATAAGACAGTGGATAGGGTCGTAAATGGGGCCCGCAAGACCACTCCTAGTAAAAGGATCCCTGGAATGAGAAAACGTGAATGGTTTTGTTTCATAATGTACCTCCTTGTTCGAAAATGAACAGCATCCGTATCATTATAGCACAAGAAGTTAGAGGAGGCAAAAGGAATTATCGGGAAATAAAGCCCGTAAAATAGCTGTTTTGCCTACAAATATAGGAAACAATAGAAAGGTCGAACTGAAAAAATTTTTTGAAGGTTTTAAAACTTTTTTCTCACATATATTTATAGGAACGTCATTTTCGCTCCGCTCAAACTGCGTCAACGTACCTAAACTCGCCGATCCTCGTAAAAAAATAAGGAACGTAGTTCTCACTAGCGTTCGAACTGCATCAATGTACCTAAGCTCGTCTACGCCCTTATCAGGCTTAGTTAGATGAAATAGGTTTAGTAATAATTACATAACGCAGTGGTTGATTGGTATCTTTGTTCGCTCTTATAGCTCCAAAGATTACCTAATCAACTGTGCGGGGGTGAGACAACGAACAATTTTAAAAAATTGTTCTGTCTCACTCCCATAAAAAAAGCCACCTGATTTGGTGGCCTTTATGGGAGATTATTATGAAAAAGTTTAGGATTTTCTATCAAACAAAGTTAGGAGGTCTTCATTTGATGGTATTAGTATAAATCGGAAAACTTAAAGAAAGCTTAAGATACCTTCCTGTAATTTAAAATCAGTCTTAAGACGGATGGTTTGATTTGTAGCTATCATTCGATCTCATTCTAGGTTAACTTGCATTATTGTCATAATTGTGAGAAAATAGTCTTCATCAAAGGAGGGAAAGGATAGCGAGATGAGAGAGGATATCAAGATTAACGACCGTGCCCTAGCACTGGAGAAGCAATTGATTGAAAAGTTAGAGCTTGTATTTGATACAGATGTTGAGTTGGATGTCTACAACCTCGGTTTGATTTACGAGTTGGACCTGGATGAGGAAGGAACCTGCAAGGTGGTTATGACCTTTACCGATACCGCTTGTGACTGTGCGGAAAGTTTGCCTATTGAGATCGTCGCTCGTCTGAAGGAGATTGAAGGGATCGAGGATGTCAAAGTAGAAGTAACTTGGTCGCCGGCTTGGAAAATTACTCGGATCAGTCGCTACGGGCGCATCGCCCTCGGATTACCACCACGTTAAATCAATAAAACTCACTTTACGAATTCGTAAAGTGAGTTTTTTCATATCTTATTGTTTACCAGACTGTTCCATATTCCAGAAGTCGGTCACGGCACCGCGTGAAGCAGAGGATACCGTGTGAGCATATTTACCTAGAACCCCGCGACTATAGAGTGGTGGCAAGGTTGTCTCAGCCTTCCGTTTCGCCAATTCTTCGTCTGAGACATGCATGGTGATTTCTTTGGTATCTTGGTCAACTGTTACCAGATCCCCTGTGTGGAGGTAGGCAATTGGGCCACCGACCTGAGCTTCAGGTGCGATGTGTCCAACAACGAGACCGTAAGTACCACCAGAGAAACGTCCGTCTGTTAAGAGGGCTACCTTATCTCCTTGGCCTTTACCAACGATCATGGATGATAAGGACAGCATTTCTGGCATACCAGGACCACCCTTAGGACCTACGAAGCGGACAACAACAACGTCGCCATCCACGATTTCATCCGAAAGAACCGCTTCAATGGCCGCTTCTTCGGAGTCAAAGACCTTAGCAGGACCCGTGATGTTACGAACTTTCACACCTGATACTTTAGCAACCGCCCCTTCTGGAGCCAAGTTCCCTTTCAAGATGATCAATGGACCATCCGCACGTTTCGGATTTTCAAGTGGCATGATGACTTTTTGACCCGGTGTCAAATCAGCGAAGGCTTCCAAGTTCTCAGCTACTGTTTTACCAGTACATGTGATGCGATCCCCATGAAGGAACCCATTCTTAAGAAGATATTTCATGACGGCAGGCACACCACCGACATTGTAAAGGTCTTGGAAGACATATTGACCAGAAGGTTTCAAGTCTGCCAAGTGAGGCACGCGCTCTTGGAAATCATTGAAGTCTTCAAGGGTCAAGTCCACATTGGCTGCGTGAGCAATCGCGAGCAAGTGAAGAGTCGCGTTGGTTGAACCACCCAGGGCCATGGTCACCGTAATAGCATCTTCAAAGGCTTCACGGGTCAAGATGTCAGAAGGTTTCAGTCCCATCTCCAGCATCTTCACAACTGCACGACCTGCTTCTTCGATATCCGCCTTTTTATCCGCTGATTCAGCAGGGTGAGAAGAGGAACCTGGCAAGCTCATCCCAAGAACCTCAATCGCTGTCGCCATGGTGTTGGCCGTATACATACCACCACAGCCACCAGGGCCAGGGCAGGCATTACATTCCAGTTGCTTCACTTCTTCAGCAGTCATGTCACCATGGTTCCATTTCCCGATCCCTTCGAAAACAGAAACCAAGTCGATATCCTTGCCGTTCAGATTACCTGGGGCAATGGTCCCACCATAAGCAAAGATCGCTGGGATATCCATATTGGCAATGGCGATCATCGAACCAGGCATGTTCTTATCACAGCCCCCGATAGCTACAAAGGCATCCACGTTGTGACCGCCCATAGCAGCTTCGATAGAGTCTGCAATGATATCACGAGAAGTCAAGGAGAAGCGCATCCCAGGCGTTCCCATAGCAATCCCATCCGCAACCGTAATGGTTCCGAATTGAACCGGCCAAGCTCCCGCATCTTTCACACCTTCTTTGGCCAATTTTCCAAAATCATGGAGGTGCATGTTACAAGGTGTGTTTTCAGCCCAAGTAGAAATCACCCCTACGATTGGTTTTTCAAAGTTTTCATCTGTCATCCCAGTTGCCCGAAGCATGGCCCGGTTAGGGGATTTGACCATACTGTCGTAGACACTACTGCGATGGCGTGTATCTAATTCTGTCATCTAATTCCCTCTCATCGTATTTTTTATTATTATAGCACAATTTACGGCCCAACGACAGAAGAAAATTCTTGAATTTTCAGACAATTTAACAGAGTGAGGATGGAGAATAGCAGGATGAAAGAAATTATTTGAAAAAAGTTGTCAAGTAACTTTACTTTACAAAAAAGTTTTGTTATACTGTTAAAGTTGATGAAAATCAAACCTAATTGAATTTATATCTTAAAAGGAGAAAAACGAAATGGCAGTACCTGCACGTCGCACATCAAAAGCGAAGAAAAACAAACGTCGTACGCACTACAAAGTAACAGCTCCATCTGTAAACTTTGACGAAGCAACTGGAGATTACTCACGTTCACACCGTGTATCACTTAAAGGATACTATAAAGGACGTAAGATCGCTAAAGCTGCATCAGCTGAATAATAGAAGGGAGATACCATGCGCGTAAATATTACACTTGAACACAAAGAATCTGGTGAACGCTTGTACCTTACTTCTAAAAACAAACGTAACACTCCAGACCGTCTTCAATTGAAGAAATACTCACCAAAACTTCGCAAACACGTTGTGTTTACAGAAGTTAAGTAGGGGTTCAATACGAATCAATACATAAGAAAAACGCTGATTTAAAGCGTTTTTTCTTTTTGCCAAATGCGATATATTTCACTGTATTTCAATCCAAACTCTACCTTTTTCTCTACTTTTTTGGATAAATTTCAATGAATATACTAGCTTATAGAAAGAATATTAAAAACTATGACTTTATGAAAATAAATCTTTCCCTGAAAATTTGGAATTTGAAGCGATGAACATGCAAAAACAACCGGAAAAGAAACAGTTCCCAACTAGTTCTTCTCTGGTTGTTTTTTTATACTAACGATTTTTCCGACTTAATTGATAAGAGTACATCATAGGGATAAACACAATGGCGAGGATGACCAGCACCAATACATAAGAAAGCGCGAATTGAAGGCCAGCTTCCAGTAGGAGGATCAAGCCTCCGAGGACCCACAACTTCCCTGCCAAGCGATGGGTTTTGTGCCAGTTATCTTCACTCTGTAAAGTCCAAGGTAGGCGGATTCCAACCGTATGGTTCACTTTTAGCTTAGGCATGTAGTTGCCCATGATCAAAAAGATGAGCCCTAGCAAAGCCGAAACAAAAACAGATGGATTGGTAGTAGAACCTAGCGCTTTGCTATAGATGAGATAGGAGACGATTAAGGAGACTATTGGAATCAACCAGTAGATTACTTTGACCATTTTCTCATTCATAGTACGGTTCTTAGGATCACGTCCGATCATAAAGATCACAAACAGATGCACCAAGAGAAGGAAAACAGGAAGACCAAACACAGCTAGTGCTTTCGATTGGAAGTTATTGGCCTGACCAGCAGCATTAAAGTGAATCGGGATTTGGTTAGGCAATTGTGACCAAATCATCAGCCCCCAAAGCATGGGAAAAAGTATCACCATAGAAGTTAATATCAATAGTTTTTTATTCGTTTTCATCAGTAGAGTCTCCTTTCAAATCAACGAGCCAGACCATCAAATCCTCCAAGACAGAAGTATTGAGTTCATAGTAGATAAAATTCTTCTCTTTTTCCTCTCGAATTAAATCTGCCTGCTTGAGTATGCTTAAATGATGGGAAATGGTCGCTCCTGCTACATCAAAGTGGCCAGCGATATCGCCAGCGGATAATTTCCCTGCCTTTAGCAGCTCTAAGATACTTCTTCTTATCGGATTCGATAAAGCTTTAAATGTTTGCGCAAAATTCATTCTCTATCTTCTCTAATCTATTTAGATTTCTTTCTAAATAGATTCTAGTACTTCCAGATAGATTTGTCAACTCTATTTTGAAAAAATTCGAAATAGGTCTAAATAGGATCTCCTTACGACCTGCTAGAAGGATGCTGTTGCCAGTAGGAATGTTGTTTTAGAAGACAAAAAACCTCTAGCCATTAGCTAGAGGTTTGATTTAGTCAGGTTTATTGATTTGAAAGTTTACGTTTCAATAAGATAGCGCCTGATAGAACCACTGCTCCTAGGACAATGAATCCAGTAGCTGCGACTTCACCTGTACTTGGGAGAACTTTCTTACGACCTTTACCTTTGCCGTCGCCGGTACCTTCAGTTGTTGAAGATGATGGAGTTGGGGTTGGAGTAGTCGTCACTTTAGTAGTCGGTTCTTCGCTTGTAGTAGTTGTTGTCGTTGTTTCGCCTGTCGTAGTTGTCGTTGTTGAATCTTCTTTGGTTGTTGTAGTAGTTGAAGATGTAGTCGGTTCTTCAGTTGTAGTAGTGGTTGTTGTTGTTTCACCTGTAGTGGTTGAAGTAGTAGTCGGCTCTTCAGTCGTCGTAGTCGTTGTGGTGGTTGTAGTCGTTGTAGTCGTTGTAGTCGTGGTTGTTTCTTCCTTCGGATTGACGATCGTCTTGGTTACTGAGTGATCGGCTCCGAAATCTTCAGCATTGACTTCTGTATCTGCAGATTTAATGCTGTAGCCTGCAGGTGCTTCTGTTTCAGTTAAGATATACTTATCTTTTAACAAAGCGCTGACAGTAATGTTCCCGTTTTCGTCGGTTACATACTCACCGATGACTTGGTTGTTCGCCTGACGTACGACCTTGAATTTCGCACCTTGAAGGGGTTGGTTGGCATCGTCTACTTTGTGGATATTGATGGTAAATACATAACCGACACCAGAGCCACCCGCGATTTGCACAGCTGCAGCATTGGTTACTTCTTTCACCACTGTATTTTTACCTTTTAAGATAGCATCATTTTTTAGGAGTTCACCATCTACAGGCTCGTAGTTGAGCTCAACGTCGTAAGCAATACGATACTGGTCGTTTTCAGTGATATCGCCTAAGTCAACTACAAAGGATTGGCCGTCTTCACTAATGGTCACCTTGTGTTGGTCAGTGACATCTGTTCGGTTGCTAAATTGCCATTCACCTGATACAAAGGCAAAGGTACCTTTCAGCACCTTGATGCTACCAGGCACATAAGAAGCGTTGGAAAATTTCATGTGATCTTCAATGGTCACGCTATTGATATTTTCTCTGGTCCGGTTGACAGAAATGGTATAGGATACCTTCTTGTGATTGTCTGAATTCACCCAGCTCGTCTTTGTCAAAACTTTGGGATTCCCGTCTCCAACTCCCTTGAAGGTTACTTTTCCGCCGACCTTAAGCTCATTGTTAATGGTGATTTCAATTGGGATTTCTCCTTTTTCAGGGTGCTTTTGGAAATCAATCCGTGCATAGAAGAAGAAGGAACCGTTAGTGTCAGAGTGTTTTTCAACATAGTCTGTATAGGTGAGGGAAATCGATTTTTTTGCAGCATCTACGGTTGCGTGAGCGATGATCTCGTTGGTATTCACATCTCGAATCTCGAAGTTATCCGAAGTAATCATTAAAGCATCTGGAACAGTCACGACCGTAGTATCCCCTGCCTTGACATTTTTTCCAGCTAAATCGTAGGTGGCATTAATTCGGAAAGTAGCCCATTGCTCCAACTCCCAAGTGAGATCTCCACCTTCGTTATTGGTGACGTTGACACTGGTAATCGTGTCCGCAAATTTTCCTGTTACCGAAACAGTCGATGTTTCAGCAGATGATCTATTCAAACCTAAAGTGAATAGGGTGGCTAGTAAACAAAGAACAAATGGGAAAATCCAAAATTTCTTTTTATCCATAATTTTCTTCCTTTTTGATAAAATGGGTGTTTAATAAACAATCCTACTCGGAGTCCAAATAAGACGATCAGTAGGTTTCCAAAAGATGGAGTCGCTATTAAACGACACGGTATTGCGACAGGTTACTAGGTTGTTCGTTATGGTGCTGTTAAGAATAAAATCCTCCCTTTGTTCAAACAATCACAAGATCGTCTTCTTAGATAGATTGTAGCACAAAAAGCACCTTATTTCAACAGTATAACTTTGATTGTTAAAATAAAAATGAGTATAAAATAGATGTGTTAAATAGCTGAAAGGAGACGGCCTTGAAATAGCTTTCAAATCCCTCTTTTTGAAGCGGTAAGTATTGCTTTTTCTCTAAAAAAGCGTATAATCAAATTCATACTATTTAAAGGGAGTCTCTATGAAGAAGAGTTTTATTCACCAGCAAGAAGAAATTTCATTCGTGAAAACAACATTTACCCAGTATTTGAAAGATAAGCTAGAAGTTGTCGAAGTTCAAGGACCTATCTTGAGCAAGGTAGGAGATGGAATGCAGGATAACCTATCAGGTGTAGAACATCCAGTTTCCGTTAAAGTCTTACAAATTCCTAATGAAACCTATGAAGTCGTTCATTCCCTAGCGAAATGGAAACGTCATACCTTGGCGCGGTTTGGCTTTGGGGAAGGGGAAGGTCTCTTCGTCCATATGAAGGCCCTTCGTCCGGATGAGGATTCGTTGGATGCGACCCACTCAGTTTATGTCGATCAGTGGGACTGGGAGAAGGTCATTCCTAACGGCAGCCGAAACCTTGCTTACTTGAAAGAAACGGTTGAAAAAATCTATAAGGCGATTCGTTTGACGGAGTTGGCAGTTGAAGCTCGCTATGATATTGAGTCTATCTTGCCGAAACAAATCACCTTTATCCACACAGAAGAGTTGGTAGAGCGTTACCCTGACTTGACGCCGAAAGAACGGGAAAATGCCATCACTAAAGAATATGGAGCCGTCTTTTTGATTGGGATTGGTGGCGTCTTATCAGATGGCAAACCGCATGATGGACGGGCGCCGGACTATGATGACTGGACGACAGAAACAGAAAATGGCTACAAGGGCTTAAACGGGGATATCCTTGTTTGGAATGATAACCTAGGGGCGGCATTCGAATTATCTTCTATGGGGATTCGGGTTGATGAAGACACCCTCAAGCGCCAGATTGCTATTACAGGAGATCAAGATCGTTTAGAATTGGAATGGCACCGTGCGCTCTTGAATGGCCTCTTTCCACTAACTATCGGAGGAGGGATCGGTCAATCGCGGATGGCCATGTTCTTGCTTCGTAAGAAACATATCGGAGAAGTCCAAACCAGTGTTTGGCCGCAGGAAGTTCGCGAACAATATGAAAATATCTTATAAAATAGTTGAAAGTAAAGAAACGAAAGAAATCGAGCCTTGCATGTGATGCGGGCTCTATTTTTATGGGCTGGAGAAGTTACTTTTTCTGTTCCTGATGGGCTTGTGGTCTGATTTTATCGCTTGAGCACTGTCATGAACTGGAAATTATGATAGAATAAATAGTACAAAGCAAGCAAAGGAGTGGTGTCTATGAAATTACAAAAACCAAAAGGAACCCAAGATATCCTGCCACAGGAATCCGCTAAGTGGCAATATGTAGAAGGATTTGCTCGCGAAACCTTTAAAAAATACAATTACGCAGAGATTCGCACACCTATTTTTGAACATTACGAGGTCATTAGTCGTTCGGTAGGGGATACAACGGATATTGTGACCAAGGAGATGTACGACTTCTATGATAAGGGTGATCGTCATATCACGTTGCGTCCAGAAGGGACAGCACCGGTGGTCCGCTCCTATGTTGAAAATAAACTCTTTGCACCAGAGGTTCAAAAGCCAAGCAAGGTCTATTATATCGGCCCTATGTTCCGCTATGAGCGTCCTCAGGCTGGCCGTTTGCGTCAATTCCACCAGATTGGAGTAGAGTGTTTTGGTTCTAGCAATCCTGCAACGGACGTCGAGACGATTGCCATGGCTGACCACTTCTTCAAAGAGATCGGGATTGAAAATGTTGTCCTCCACTTGAATACCCTTGGTAGCACAGCCAGTCGGACGGCTTATCGTCAAGCTTTGATTGACTACCTCCTTCCAATGAAGGACCAACTTTCAAAGGATAGCCAACGTCGTTTAGAGGAAAATCCGCTCCGCGTTTTGGATTCAAAAGAAAAAGAAGACAAACAAGCGGTTGAGAATGCTCCATCTATTCTGGACTACTTGGACGAAGAAAGCCAGGCACACTTTGATGCTGTCCGGGCTATGCTAGACGGTCTAGGAATTGACTATGTCATCGACACCAACATGGTTCGTGGCCTAGACTATTACAACCACACCATTTTCGAATTCGTGACAAAAGTCGATGGAAATGAATTGACTGTTTGTGCGGGAGGTCGTTACGATGGCTTGGTAGAATATTTTGGTGGGCCAGCAACTCCAGGATTCGGTTTCGGGATGGGACTGGAACGTCTCTTGTTGATCCTCGATAAACAAGGAGTTGAACTTCCTGTTGAGGCATCGTTGGATGTCTATGTGGCTGTTCTGGGTTCAGAAGCAGAAGTAGCCGCCTTGGAATTGGTTCAAGCTCTTCGTCGTCAAGGCTTTATCGCAGAACGTGATTACCTAGGACGTAAGTTGAAGGCTCAGTTCAAGTCAGCTGACGTCTTTGGGGCAAAAACCATCATTGCCTTAGGTGGTAGCGAGGTTGAAAGTGGCCAAATCACCGTCAAAAATAACCAGACTCGTCAGGAAGTGACCACTTCCATCGAAGATGTAAAAAACGATTTTCAGACTATCTTGAATCAACTTTAAAAAGAAAAGACGGATGCCTAAAGGGTATCGGTCTTTTTTTAAACCACCTATCATCTCCTTGTGGAGAAAGCTGACAGTTGGGTCCATTTTTGATATACTAGTAGGGTGTGCATGTGCCCTTTAGCACTTGCAAGTCTAGTAAAGGAAAAAACAAGGTATGAGTGAAAAAGAAAAAGAATCGCATAAACTTGGCTTACGTGTCGGGTCCAATTTTCAAGATACTCAAGAGCTACGAAAAGTATTGGAACAATCAATTAGCCGGGAAGAAGAAGTTTTGACTGCTAGTCAACCGGTGGAATCAGAGCAGGACCTGGAAGAGAGCCAAGTTGATGGAGAAGGGGCCGAAACGGAAGCTTCGACCGAAACTCTAAGTCGCTTATCACGATCTGGTCATCATCGCAAAGAGAAGGTTGAAGCGAGGCCGAAAGACCAAGAGGATATAGAAGAGACATTAGAAGATCAAGAAGAAAAGTCATTGGGGCGCTATGCTATTAAGCGTCCGGTTCCCTTGTCACTACCAATTGCTTTTAGCGTCCTACTCGGGATGGTCCATGTAGCCCTTCCTTTTATCAACTTACTTGCGACCAATCAACAAACTCAGGACTTATATGCTGGTTGGGCAATTTCTCAAGGTCAAGTTCCCTATGGTCATTTCTTTGGGGTCAATGGTTTGCTCTACTATGGTCTCAGTGGCTTAGGAAGTTTGGTAGGAGGTCAGGTTCTCCTGGTGGTCTTCCAGATTTTGGCCTACTTTTTTGCTGGGACGAGCCTATATCGGATGGTCAGAAGCCTGGTTGCAAGTGAAAAAATTGCAGGACAAGTTCAGCTACTCTTCTACCTTCTTGCTGGGGTGCTTGGATTTGGTGGGAACTATGCTGTCTTTTATGCCCTTCCCTTCCTCTTTAGCTCTATGAATTTCATTCTTGCTTATCTAGAGGATGAGAAAACAGACGAATCCTTTGTCGCCTACGGTGCAGGAGCCTGTTTGGCCTTTATGATTGTGCCATGGCTGAGTGTGATTTTTTATCTGCTAGCTTTTCTGGGATTGACAGCTTATCATGTGAAGCAAAAGAAATTAGCCCATGGCTTCTATCAATTCCTTGCTGCCCTCTTGGGATTCTCGCTTCTCTTTTATCCTTTAGGATACATCACCGTGTGGAACGGCTCTTTTGGATATGCAATCCATCAGACCTTGTATAGTCTCCGCTCCCTCCAGTTTGATGCCGGCCATCTCTTTGCCAACCTAGTTTATTACTGTTTATTGCTGTTGACGCTTGGTTTCGCTTCAGCTTTCGTCATGTCCTTCCGAAAAGTATCGACAAGTGGTCAACGTGTGATTCGGTTTATGAGTTGGTTCGGTCTTCTGCTAGTTGTTGCAGTTGTGGTTGGGACACCAGAGCAAGGGGCCTATCAGTTCCTTAGCCTGTTACCTTTTGGCCTTCCCTTGTTAGCTCTTTGGTTTGCTGGGGATGAGTCGACTTATCAGCGCCGAAAGATGAAGAACAATTCAATCTGGGACCTTTATTTCTCCAGTCAAGCCTTCCTACCGATTTTGGCAATGGCTTATTTAGTAGGCTATCCAGTTGTGAATCAATTGGTTCTCCAAAACAATCGAACTAGTGACCGAAGTGCAATTGCTCAGTATATCAAGAGTCATAGCGATTCCAAAGATACTATCTATGCTTGGGATCAGACAGCTCATCTCTATCAAGAAAGTGGCCGCTTAGCAGCTTCAGCCCTCCTAACTCCGACTGCCTATATGGGGCCGAGGGAAAATCGAACCAATCTGATCAATCAGATTAAGCAAGCCAAGCCGAAGTTTATTGTGGTCAATAAGGACCTAGATGTAACGTCTGCTATGCAAAAAGTTTTAACCAAAAATTATGAAAAAGTGAACCAGAAGGGTTCGCAGTACACCTTGTACCAATGTAAATAGACTATCAATATCTTGTGGTTTTGAAATGAAATAACATTTTTTGCCACAAGATATTGATTTTTTATTTTTGAGTGATATAATATGGGGTGAATTGTAATTGTATAAAAAAGAAAGTGGGCGAGCGTATGATAACGTTACGAGAAGAGCATATCCAAAGTCTCCCCCAACTCTTTGTGGAAAAGAGAGATGGGCGGAAGGTCAAGTTTGATGTCGATAAAATATACCGTGCTTTGGTTAAGGCGACAGAAGAAGTGACAGGCCTCACTCCAGCCTTGGAAGCGAAATTAGAAACCGTTACAGACCGGATTGTGGCTGAAATTTTGGAACGCTTCCCTCGTGGCGTGAAAATCTACGAGATTCAAAATGTCGTTGAGCACGAGTTATTACAAGCCAATGAATATGCGATTGCTGAGAGCTATATTACCTATCGGACTCAGCGGGATTTTGAGCGCTCAAAAGCAACCGATATCAATTTTACGATTGGCAAGCTCCTCAACAAGGACCAAGCAGTGGTGAATGAGAACGCCAATAAGGATAGTGATGTCTTCAACACCCAACGTGATTTGACCGCAGGGATCGTCGGCAAGTCCATTGGTCTCAAAATGTTGCCCAAACACGTAGCCAATGCCCACCAAAAAGGGGATATCCACTACCATGATTTAGACTATAGTCCTTATACTCCAATGACTAACTGTTGCTTGATCGATTTTGAAGGTATGTTAAAAAATGGCTTTAAGATTGGGAATGCAGAAGTAGAAAGTCCCAAGTCGATCCAAACCGCAACGGCTCAAATCTCGCAAATCATTGCTAATGTGGCCTCTAGCCAGTACGGTGGTTGCTCAGCAGATCGGATTGATGAAGTCCTGGCTCCTTATGCAGAGAAGAATTATGACAAACATTTGAAGGAAGCTGAGGAGTGGGTTCTCCCTGAAAAACGTGAGGACTATGCTTGGCAAAAAACGAAAAAAGGCATCTACGATGCCATGCAATCATTGGAGTATGAAATCAATACCCTCTTTACCTCCAATGGTCAAACCCCTTTCACCTCGCTGGGCTTCGGGCTAGGGTCTAACCGTTTTGAACGCGAAATCCAAAAAGCTATTCTGGAGATTCGAATCAAGGGGCTCGGTTCGGAGCACCGGACCGCAATTTTCCCTAAGTTGATTTTTACCTTGAAAAGAGGTCTCAACTTAGAACCAGATAGTCCCAACTATGACATCAAGCAATTGGCCTTGGAATGTGCGACCAAACGCATGTATCCGGATATCCTCTCATATGACAAGATTGTCGAATTGACGGGTTCCTTCAAGGTACCCATGGGGTGTCGTTCTTTCCTCCAAGGGTGGAAGGATGAAAATGGTGTGGAAGTCAATTCTGGCCGGATGAATCTTGGAGTCGTGACAGTCAATCTTCCTCGAATTGCCTTGGAATCTGAAGGAAATAAAGAGAAATTCTGGGAAATCTTCAATGAGCGGATGAATATCGCTGAAGACGCGTTGGTCTATCGGGTAGAGCGGACCAAGGAAGCAACCCCAGCCAACGCACCGATTCTCTATCAGTATGGCGCCTTTGGAAAACGCTTGGGCAAATACGACCAGGTAGACCAGCTTTTCCGTAACCGTAGAGCGACGATTTCACTCGGCTATATCGGATTGTATGAAGTGGCGACAGTCTTCTATGGACCTGACTGGGAACAGAATCCAGAAGCCAAACAATTTACAATCGAAATCATTAAGGATATGAAGAAACGGGTCGAAGAATGGTCTGACCAATATGACTACCACTTCTCCATTTATTCGACGCCATCAGAAAGCTTGACAGACCGCTTCTGTCGCTTGGATACGGAGAAATTTGGGAAGGTTCCGGATATCACAGACAAGGAATACTACACCAACAGTTTTCACTACGATGTCCGCAAGAACCCAACCCCATTTGAGAAGCTGGATTTTGAAAAAGTCTATCCAGAAGCTGGAGCGACGGGTGGCTTTATCCACTATTGTGAGTACCCAGTTCTCCAACAAAATCCAAAAGCCCTTGAGGCGGTTTGGGATTATGCCTATGACCGGGTTGGCTATCTCGGAACCAATACACCAATTGACCGTTGCTACAAGTGTGACTTTGAAGGGGACTTCACACCAACCGAGCGGGGGTTCACTTGCCCAAACTGTGGCAATAGTGATCCTAAAACAGTAGACGTTGTTAAACGGACCTGTGGCTATCTTGGAAACCCACAAGCTCGCCCCATGGTTAATGGACGCCACAAGGAAATTGCTGCACGTGTCAAACACATGAATGGGTCCACGATCAAATCAGCTGGACACCAAGTGACAGATTAGAAAAGGAAGATTATGGGAAAATACCAATTAGACGATAAGGGCAAGGCTCAGGTACAACGATTCCACGAAAAACATTCGACAGGCGGAATCAATAAAAAAGATCGAGTAGCCAGCCTAAGAGAGCAATTTTTAAACAAGAACAAGAAAAAGTGAGAGTCCGCTCTCGCTTTTCTCGTATGGGGAGGTAAAGATGGAATTACGCAGACCGACTTTAGCAGATAAAGAAACCATTCTAAAGATGATGGCAGAGTTCGAAGAGACCCGATCGGCCCACGACGGCGGATTTTGGGATGCGGAAGCTTTTGTTTACGAAGCCTGGTTGGAAAGTAATCGTGACATGGAAATGGGGCTAGGAATTCCGGAAGGTTGGGTGCCTGCTGTTCAGTTAGTCGCTTTTGCAAGAGACGGTCAAGCGGTTGGCTTTCTCAATCTGCGCTTGCGCCTGAGTGCTTATCTCCTGGAGGAGGGTGGCCATATTGGCTATTCCATCCGACCGTCTGAAAGAGGCAAAGGCTACGCAAAAGAGTCCCTCCGCCAAGGCTTAGAAGTTGCTAAGGGAAAGAATATCCATCGTGCTCTCCTTACTTGTAGCACGGAGAATCCGGCTAGTCGAGCGGTCATCTTAGCTAATGGTGGCCAGTTGGAGGATGTTCGAAATGGAACGGAGCGCTATTGGATAGAGTTGGAGTAGAAGGATGACATGGAATACACCAAAACCAGGCGAGTGGAAGAGTGAAGAACTGAGTCAAGGGCGCATCATCGACTACAAGGCCTTTAACTTTGTGGATGGCGAAGGAGTGCGCAACTCCCTCTACGTAGCAGGTTGCATGTTTCACTGTGAGGGCTGTTACAATGTAGCGACCTGGTCTTTCAAGGCAGGCATTCCCTACACCAAAGAGTTGGAAGAGCAGATTATGGCAGATTTGGCCCAACCCTATGTTCAGGGCCTGACATTGCTTGGTGGGGAACCTTTTCTCAACACCGGCATCCTGCTGCCCTTGGTTAAGCGGGTAAAAAGAGAGTTGCCGGAAAAAGATATTTGGTCATGGACCGGCTATACCTGGGAAGAAATGATGCTGGAGACGCCGGACAAACTAGAACTGCTTTCGCTGATTGATATTCTGGTCGATGGGCGCTATGATAAGAGCAAACGCAACCTCATGTTGCAGTTTCGTGGTTCTTCCAATCAGCGGATCATTGATGTTCAAAAATCCCTCAAAGAAGGAAAAGTCGTTATCTGGGACAAGCTCAATGATGGCAAGGATTCCTATGAGCAAGTAAAAAGAGACTAGCAAGACTCGGTCAGCAAATGAATCCATTAAGAGAAGTTTTCGTTGATTTTCAGTTTGCAAGAAATGGCCTCTTTTTTCAGACAATTTCATTCTCACTGACAAAATTCACAAGGATTCATGGTATAATAGAATAGATTGTACGAAAGTTAGAGTGATCCAACTCGTACATTTAAGGAACAGAATGAGGAAATGTACATGACATTAGTTTATCAATCAACGCGTGATGCGAAAAATACCGTAACAGCTAGCCAAGCGATTTTGCAAGGTTTGGCAACAGATGGCGGTTTGTTTACTCCAGTTAGCTATCCAAAGGTAGATTTGGATTTTGACACATTGAAAGACGCTTCTTACCAAGAAGTAGCTAAGCTTGTCTTGTCAGCTTTCTTGGATGACTTTACAGCAGAAGAGTTGGACTACTGTATCACCAACGCCTATGACAGCAAGTTTGATACGCCAGCCATTGCTCCTCTTGTGAAACTTGATGGGCAATACAACTTGGAATTGTTCCACGGTTCAACCATTGCCTTTAAGGATATGGCCTTGTCTATCTTGCCCTACTTTATGACAACAGCTGCCAAGAAACATGGCTTGGAAAACAAGATTGTCATCTTGACAGCGACATCTGGAGATACTGGGAAAGCTGCTATGGCAGGTTTTGCGGATGTACCAGGAACTGAAATTATCGTCTTTTATCCAAAAGACGGTGTCAGCAAGGTCCAAGAGTTGCAAATGACCACTCAAACGGGCGAAAATACCCATGTCATCGCCATTAATGGAAACTTTGACGATGCCCAAACCAATGTGAAACATATGTTCAATGATGTGGCTCTTCGTGAGAAATTGGCAGCCAACAAGCTTCAGTTCTCATCAGCTAATTCTATGAATATCGGTCGTTTGGTCCCACAGATTGTCTATTATGTTTATGCCTACGCTCAGCTTGTTAAAACTGGCGAAATTAAGGCTGGTGACAAGGTTAACTTTACTGTTCCAACAGGAAACTTTGGAAATATCTTAGCTGCCTTTTACGCAAAACAAATCGGCCTACCAGTCGGCAAGTTGATCTGTGCTTCAAATGACAACAATGTCTTGACAGACTTCTTTAAAACTCGTGTCTATGACAAGAAGCGTGAGTTCAAGGTAACCACTAGTCCATCTATGGATATCTTAGTATCTTCAAACTTGGAGCGTTTGATTTTCCATCTTTTGGGAAATGATGCGGTTAAGACAGCTGAACTCATGACTGCCTTGAATACGCAAGGTCAGTATGAGTTGACAGATTTTGATGAAGAAATCCTTGACCTTTTTGCAGCAGCATATGCGACGGAAGCAGAAACAGCAGCAGAAATCAAGCGTGTTTATGAGTCAGATGCTTATATTGAGGATCCTCATACAGCAGTTGCTTCAGCCGTATATAAAAAATACCAAGCAGCGACAGGTGATGTGGCTAAGACCGTGATTGCTTCAACAGCTAGTCCATATAAATTCCCAGTCGTTGCAGTAGAAGCTGTAACAGGGAAATCAGGCTTGACTGACTTTGAAGCTTTGGCTCAGTTGCACGAAATTTCAGGAGTGACAGTGCCACCAGCAGTTGATGGCCTCGAAACAGCTCCAGTTCGTCACAAGACAACTGTTGCGGCAACAGATATGCAGGCAGCAGTAGAATCTTATTTAGGACTTTAAAAGAGAGGAAGTAAACTCGGTTGGGAAACTAACTGAGTTTCTTTTCATCAGGAGGAAAGTGTGTCTCGTCAACAACAAATGGATCGACAAATTTTAAGGATTGCCCTCCCTGCTATCGGAGAAAATTTCTTGCAAATGCTCATGGGGATGGTAGATAGCTACTTGGTTGCTCAGTTGGGTTTAGTCGCTGTCTCGGGTGTATCCGTCGCAGGCAATATCATTACGATTTACCAAGCTATTTTTATCGCTCTTGGAGCAGCGGTTGTGAGTCTCTTGTCCAAAAGTATGGGACAAAAAAATCGGCAGGCCATAGCTCGTCAAGCCACTGAGTCTATCAAAGTAACGGTTTTAATAAGTCTTGTTTTAGGTACTTTATCCCTCTGCTTTGGCAAGGAATTGATTTCCCTCTTGGGGGTTGAAGCAGCAGTTGCAGAAGCAGGAGGGATTTACTTATCTCTTGTCGGAGGAAGTATTTTGCTTTTGGGGCTGATGACGACTTTTGGAGCCCTAGTCCGTGTGGCCCACAATCCGCGAGTACCTATGTATGTCAGTTTGTTGACCAATGTTTTAAATGCTCTGCTATCGAGCATCTTGATATTTGTTTTTGGGCTAGGCATCGCTGGGGCTGCCTTAGGAACGGTTCTCTCTCGCTTATTAGGGACTTACTTGCTCTGGCGTCAGGTTCAACTTCCCTTCGCTCCTTTTCGTTGGGGATTGGATCGAGACTTGTTATCCCTTGCCTTACCTGCTGCTGGTGAACGCCTCATGATGCGAGCAGGGGATATTGTTATCATTGCTATGGTCGCTGTTTTTGGTACAAGAGCAGTAGCTGGGAATGCCATTGGGGAAGTCTTGACCCAGTTCAACTATATGCCGGCTTTTGGGATTGCGACAGCGACAGTCATGTTGGTCGCCAAAAATTTGGGACAGAATGATTGGCAAGGGATCAAGCAAATCACCAGTCGGAGTTTCTGGCTCTCCTTTCTCTCCATGTTTCCCCTCGCCCTTACTATTTTCTTATTTGGCAGCCCTTTAACAGCCCTTTACACCAAGGATTCAGGAGCTCTTGCCGCTTCCTTATCCGTCATTTTGTTCTCCTTGCTTGGAACGCCTCTGACAGCTGGAACGGTCATCTATACGGCTGTCTGGCAAGGTCTGGGTAACGCCCGCCTTCCTTTTTATGCGACCACGATCGGCATGTGGGTGATTCGGATTGGCTCAGGTTATCTGATGGGAGTTATCCTCGGTTGGGGCTTGCCAGGTATTTGGGCAGGTACCCTCTTGGATAATGGTTTTCGCTGGTTTTTCTTAAAAACGCTCTATCATCGGACATGGAAGGAATAAAACTTATGACACGAGCTTTTATTTGGGATTTGGATGGAACTCTTTTGGATTCTTATGAAGCTATTTTAGATGGGATTGCTGAGACTTATGCCTATTACTCTCTGGACTTTGACCGGGAAGCGGTCCATGCTTTTATTCTTCAACAATCTGTCCAGTCTTTGCTTGAAGACGTTGCTAGAGAACATGGCTTGGATGCGGAGGAGATGAATCGTTATCGTGCTTCTAGCTTACGTGAGAAAAACGCCCAAGTTCATCTGATGCAGGGGGCTAGAGACATTCTAGCTTGGGCTAAAGAGGAAGGAATTACCCAATTTGTCTATACCCACAAGGGGAAGAATGCTTACCCAATTCTGGATGATTTAGGGATCCTATCCTATTTCCAAGAGATTGTCACAACGGACAATGGTTTTAGGAGAAAACCAGATCCAGAAGGAGTCGATTATCTAGTGGATAAGTATCAACTGGATCGGAGCGAGACCTATTATATTGGAGATCGAACCTTGGATGTTGATCTGGCAGACAATGCAGGAATCGGGAGTATTAATTTTTTGAATTACAAGCCGGATGTCAATCATGCGATTCGTCATTTGGATGACATTCGCCTCTATTTTGAAGAAGAAAAAAGTTAACTTATTTAACAAAGCTAGGCTTCTTTGTTGCTGGAATGGCGCTATGAAAAGAATCCGTAAACAATTTGTTTTGGAAATGAAATAATTCCTTAAGAAATCTTTAAGATAAATCCGATATAATAAAACCATAAACAAAGACCTCCTAACTTTGTTTATGAAATCCTAAAACTTTTCTTTTTCATAATAATCTCCCTAAAAGGCCACCAAATCCGGTGGTCTTTTACTTTGCTTTTCTTAGGAGGAAATTATTTCGTTTGAGGTAAGCAAATTTATTGCTTCGATTTTTTTAAAATGACATACTTGATAAATCAATTATTGATAAATCAATAAAAAGATCGGAGAGAAGGAATGTCAGAAATGCATGACTTGCCTTATCAGTTGAAGCTAGCTGATCAGTCTTCAACCCAATTATTTGAAAAACAATTGGGCGTTAGTCTAACTCGTTATCAGATGCTTCAGTTGTTAGTAGCAGAAGCGCCGTGTAGCCAAGCGGCCCTTCAGGAGAAACTAGCAATTGACCCTGCAGCCTTAACCCGCCACTTCAAAGTCTTAGAAGCTAGTGGCTATGTTACTCGTACTCGCAATCCAGAAAATCAACGGGAGATTGTGGTGGAACTTACGGAGCTTGCCAGAGATCGGTTGTTGGTCCATCCTCCAGCACATCATCTACAGGTAAAAGGCCAGATGGATCAGATTCTTTCTGAAAAAGAGCGGAATCAGTTGAGACACCTACTCGAAAAGTTGGTGTCTGGCCTCGAGCAAATTACATTTTAAAAGGAGAATAATATGTCTGTCTTAACCATTGTTTTAGCAAGCCTTGCTGCTTTTGAGCATTTCTATATTTTTTATCTTGAGAGTTTAGCAACCCACTCGGCATCGACTAGTCGTGTCTTTAATATGGATCAGGAAGAATTGCATCGTCCATCTGTGACGGCTCTCTTCAAAAACCAAGGCATTTATAATGCTCTGATTGGTGTCTTCCTCCTTTACGGCCTCTTCATAGCTAGAAATAGTGAAATTGTCACGATCTTTCTGCTCTTTATTATTGGTGCAGCAGCTTATGGGGCTGTAACTTCTAATAAAAAAATCATCTTGACCCAAGGTGGTCCAGCAATAGTCGCTTTAGCCAGCCTTCTTCTGCTTGGATAAGGATCAACTCTTCCAGATTGGGAAGAGTTTTTCTTTCCTATTCTTAGGGCTGCAATGGCAAGGACTCCGTCTTCAGTTACCAGCTTGTAGCAAAAAACAACTGCATGCTTTGCGCCTCAGCTTTTAATTTTCTTGAAGTTTTCTATAAGGAATCGTTTAGGTTTGAGCTGTATACTAAACTCATCCAATAAGAAATGAGGTACAGAAAATGAAAATCTCAGTTAATTATCCAAAACGCTTTAAGAAATTTCCACAACAAGGTTCTTGTTACGGCGAATAAACACTTCTCTTCATTTTTCATAAGAAACTCCTAAAGAAGGCTCTACCCGAAAGGGTAGAGTTTTTATGTACCAGAGACCTTGTGATTCGTGATATAATAGGCCTATGGAAAAAAAGAACAAATTACTACTCATCGACGGGTCTTCCGTCGCTTTTCGTGCCTTTTTCGCACTCTATAATCAAATCGATCGCTTCAAAAATGCCAATGGGTTGCATACCAATGCGGTCTATGGCTTTAACCTCATGTTGAGCCATCTCTTGGAGCGCATCCAACCGACTCATGTCCTCGTTGCTTTCGATGCAGGAAAGACGACCTTTCGGACGGAGATGTATGCCGACTACAAAGGAGGTCGGGCAAAAACACCAGATGAATTCCGTGAGCAGTTCCCTTTTATTCGCGAGCAACTAGATCATTTGGGGATCCGCCATTATGAGCTAGCCCAGTATGAAGCGGATGATATTATTGGAACGCTAGATAAGATGGCGGAAACTAGCTCGGTGCCATTTGAAGTCACCATTGTCTCTGGGGATAAGGATTTGATCCAGCTGACAGATGACAATACGGTGGTTGAGATTTCCAAAAAAGGGGTAGCAGAGTTTGAGGAATTCACTCCAGCCTATCTGAAAGAAAAAATGGGTCTGACACCAGAGCAATTTATCGACCTCAAGGCCTTGATGGGAGATAAGTCGGATAATATCCCAGGTGTCACTAAGATTGGAGAAAAGACCGGGATCAAACTGCTCCTTGAGTATGGCTCTCTTGATGGCATTTACGAGCATATCGATGAGATGAAGGCTTCTAAGATGAAGGAAAACCTCATCAACGACAAGGAGCAGGCCTACCTATCCAAGACCCTGGCGACCATCGATACCAATGCACCCATTGAGATTGGTCTGGATGACATCACCTATACGGGTCCTCATCTAGAAAATCTTGCCAAGTTTTATGAGGAGATGGGCTTCAAGCAACTCCGCCAAGCCTTGGATTTAAGCGGGGAAGCAGCAACTCCTGTAGACCTTGACTATACAGAAGTCGAGCAAGTCACTCCAGATATGCTTACGGAAGATAGTTTCTTCCATTTCGAGATTTTTGGGGACAACTACCATACGGAACCCATTATCGGCTTTGCATGGGGGACCAAAGGTCAGCTCTACGCAAGTACAGATACTGCTCTTTTACAAACACCGATTTTCAAAGAATTTCTCGAAAAAACGCCCCTTAAGGTCTATGACTTTAAGCGGGCCAAGGTCTTGCTCAGCCACTTGGGCATTACCCTGCAAAAGCCGGCTTTTGATAGTCGATTGGCCAAGTATCTCTTGTCGACCGTAGAGGACAATGAAATTTCAACCATTGCGAGTCTCTATAGTCAGATTGCGCTACCGCTGGACGAAGTCGTTTATGGCAAGGGAGCCAAAAAAGCTATCCCAGAAAAGGCGGTCCTATTAGAGCATTTGGCACGAAAAGTCGCTGTTCTACTGGATACCGAGGGGCCCATGGTGGAGCAGTTGCAAGCCCATGACCAATTAGATTTGCTCTATGATATGGAGCAACCACTAGCAGCTGTTTTGGCCAAGATGGAAATCGCGGGGATCAAGGTAGAGCGCCAGACCCTCAAAGACATGCAGGTGGAAAACGAGGTGATCTTGGAGCGCTTAACTCAAGAAATCTATGAGCTTGCAGGAGAAGAGTTTAACATCAATTCTCCAAAACAATTGGGTGTCATCCTCTTTGAAAAATTGGAACTTCCTCTTGAATATACCAAAAAGACCAAAACCGGCTATTCCACAGCTGTTGATGTCTTGGAACGCCTGGCTCCAATCGCCCCGATCGTGTCTAAGATTCTTGAATACCGCCAAATTGCCAAGATTCAATCGACCTATGTCATTGGTCTTCAAGATTGGATTTTGGAAGATGGGAAGATCCATACCCGCTATGTGCAAGATTTGACGCAGACGGGACGCTTGTCCAGCGTGGATCCCAACCTGCAAAACATTCCTATCCGTTTGGAGCAAGGCCGTCTCATTCGCAAGGCCTTTGTCCCAGAAGAGGAAAACAGTGTCTTGTTGAGTTCAGACTATTCACAGATCGAATTGCGCGTCTTGGCCCATATTTCAGGAGATGAGCATTTGATTGATGCCTTTCAGCATGGGGCAGATATCCATACATCGACTGCTATGCGGGTCTTCAATATTGAAAAACCAGAAGATGTGACGCCGAATGACCGTCGCAATGCCAAGGCAGTAAACTTCGGCGTGGTTTATGGAATTTCCGATTTTGGACTGTCTAACAACCTAGGGATCAGTCGAAAAGAAGCCAAAGCCTACATTGAGACCTACTTCGAACGCTACCCTGGCATCAAGGACTATATGGAGAGAGTGGTACGGGAAGCGCGTGACAAAGGCTATGTAGAAACTCTCTTCAAGCGTCGTCGGGAAATTCCAGATATCAATTCTCGCAACTTCAATGTTCGAGGCTTTGCGGAACGGACAGCAATCAACTCACCGATCCAAGGATCGGCGGCAGATATTTTGAAAATTGCCATGATCCACTTGGACCAAGCCTTAGAAGCAGGTGCATACAAGACCAAGATGCTTCTTCAGGTTCACGATGAAATTGTTCTGCAAGTACCAACTGATGAACTTGCAGCGATCAAAGCACTTGTCAAAGAGACCATGGAATCTGCTATTGAACTTGCGGTACCACTGGAAGCCGATGAGAATGAAGGCAAAACATGGTATGAAGCCAAATAAGATTGAGTTTGTTCAAAACAGAAAGCGGTAGGAGACTTTTCAGTTTCCTACCGCTTTTAACGACAAACACTTGCAATGCCCTCCGGATTGTTATACTATTTAAAGAAAGGAAACGCATACAAAAGGAGATTCATATGGCCTATTCATTTCGCAATCCTAGTGATGGCGTTATCAAACATTACTTAGAAACAAGCAAAATCATTGCTGTAGTTGGATTATCTGACCGTGAAGAGACGACCAGCCATCGTGTCAGCAAGGAGATGCAAGAGCGGGGCTATCGGATTATTCCCGTTAATCCTCGTGCAGCCGGTGGCCAAATCCTTGGAGAAACGGTGTACGCTAGCCTGCAGGAAATTCCTTTCCCAGTAGATATCGTCGATGTTTACCGTCGCAGTGAGTTTTTGCCAGATGTAGCGCGTGACTTTATCGAGTCGGATGCGAAGATTTTCTGGGCGCAACTAGAGCTGGAAAATCAAGAAGCAGAAGAAATCCTTCGTGGAGCTGGACGAGAAGATATCGTCATGAACCGCTGTATCAAACGCGAGCACACTCGTTTGGTCTTAGGAGAAGGATAGCCTTTGATTTATCCCAGAACCTCGCGTCTTTCATCCAGTGATTAAATTGATACGAGAGATGAAATAAATACAGACGGATTTCCCTAACAGAGAAAAAAGAACCCGCCTAGCGATGTGGAGGAATGAACTCCAATCGAAGGTGGGTTTTCTTGTTTTCTTTGTTAATCAAGTGGATTAGACTTTGGTAGATCCGGCGCCTTTTGCTGGAAGCGACTGCCCGCCTGCATCCGTTTTTGAAGGAGGGTATGGTAGAAGATGATTTGGCAACTGGTTGCATAAGGTTTGACATAAAAATTCGCCATTCCTAAAGTGAAAAAAGATAGAATTTGCCAACCGAGCAGACTCAAATCAAGAACAAGGCGGTGGCTCTTAAAGCCTTTCATCTCTTCCTTACTTTGGCGGAGGATAGACATGGGACCGTCATAGGTTCCTGTCATCAGTCGACTATATAGGATCAATTCGACCAAACTATACTGGTAATAAAAAGGGAGGAAGAGCAGGAGCCCAACCAGCGCCATTAAGAGGCCGGTCGTCATCGTTGGAGCTAACTTAAGAATTGCTTGAACTTCTGGAGTATCCGCTCTAAGGGTAGACGTAGTGGAGGAGGATTCATTGATAGCGAGAACGTGATAGCTGACCACCGTTAAGAGAAGTTGACTCACATAGAGGAGGCTCCCCCACAAAGACAGGATAACTTGCTTAATGAATAGCGTCAAAAACGCAGGTGTAAAATACTGGCTCTGAAAGATGGTGAAGATACCAAAGTTCTTTTCTCCCTTGCTAGAGGCAGAAATCAAAAAGCGAAAAGTTGCCCCTAAATAGAGAAAAGACAGGATAAAACCAACAATCGCAGGGAAAATCTGCCGACTTAGAAGAAAGAGCATCCCTTCTCTAAGTTCCATGTGAGCAAGTGTTTCAGTGATGTCTGTCCCTGTCAACATGTAACTTGCAAGGATTGTCAGGAAAGTTGGCAAAGCAAAGTAGGAGAAGACTTTGGGATGTTGCAATTGCAGCTGACGAGCTTGAGCACGAACCAATTTGATATTCATAATGTCCTCTTTCATGGTAGTAGTACCCTTTATTATAACACAAGTCCGTGACAGAGCTGGTAAAATTTGGTACAATCGTACAGGTGCTCACAGGAGATCCTGTGACAGGAATAAGAAGGCTGGGACTGTTTTTCCCAGTACGGAGGTAACCATGACAGATTCACCGATTCAATATCGATTAATCAAAAAAGAAAAGCATACAGGAGCTCGTCTGGGAGAAATTATCACCCCCCACGGGACCTTCCCAACTCCAATGTTTATGCCTGTAGGGACTCAGGCAACCGTTAAGACCCAATCGCCAGAAGAACTCAAAGAAATGGGTTCAGGAATTATTTTGGCCAACACCTACCATCTCTGGCTTCGTCCGGGGGATGATCTAGTCGCAAAAGCAGGAGGACTGCACCAGTTCATGAACTGGGACCAGCCCATTTTGACAGATAGCGGAGGCTTCCAGGTCTATTCACTAGCGGATACCCGCAATATCACCGAAGAAGGGGTAACCTTTAAAAACCACCTCAATGGTTCGAAGATGTTCCTCTCCCCAGAAAAGGCCATTTCCATCCAAAACAATCTAGGGAGCGACATCATGATGTCCTTTGACGAATGTCCCCAGTTCTATCAACCCTACGATTATGTGAAGAAATCAATCGAACGGACCAGTCGTTGGGCAGAACGTGGGCTAAAAGCTCACCGTCGCCCTCATGATCAAGGTCTTTTCGGGATTGTCCAAGGGGCTGGCTTTGAAGACTTGCGTCGTCAGTCTGCGCGTGATCTCGTTAGCATGGACTTTCCAGGCTATTCCATCGGTGGATTAGCTGTTGGGGAAAGCCATGAAGAGATGAATGCAGTGCTTGATTTCACAACTCCTCTTTTACCGGAGAACAAGCCTCGCTACCTCATGGGAGTAGGAGCTCCAGACAGTCTGATTGATGGCGTTATTCGTGGAGTGGATATGTTTGACTGTGTCTTGCCGACGCGGATTGCTCGAAATGGTACCTGTATGACTAGTCAAGGACGCCTAGTAGTGAAAAATGCACAATTTGCAGAAGATTTTACACCGCTGGATCCTGAATGTGATTGCTATACTTGTAAGAATTACACCCGGGCTTATCTCCGACACCTCCTCAAGGCAGATGAGACCTTTGGGATTCGCTTGACTAGCTATCATAACCTCTATTTCTTGATTAACCTCATGAAGCAGGTCCGTCAAGCCATTATGGATGACAATCTCTTGGAGTTCCGTGAGCATTTCGTCGAAAAATATGGCTATAACAAATCAGGGCGGAATTTCTAGGAGAAGTTAAATAGAAAGAAAAAAGACTACAGCCATCCGAGAATAATAGGAATGACTGCGAGGCGCAGTGGTTGATTGGTATCTTTGTTCTCTTATTAAGCTCCAAAGATAACCTAATCAACTGTGCGGGGGCGAGACAACGAACAAATTTGGATATAAATTTGTTCTGTCTCACTCCCTTTTTTCTATATAATAGCAACTTTTTTAGCACGCTTTTTCTTTCGAAAACACTTTCATCGAAAAAAAGAAAAAAATCTGCTCAAATTCCTTGCATTGGGGCTTTCATTGTGTTAAACTACTATGGTGCTGTGAAAAACAGCTATTAGCTTTGATGCAAGAGGTTGCGACACGCTCGGTTGCATTGCCACGCAACGCGCGTCGGTTTTCTTGTGGAGCTAGCCTATTATCTTAAATAGACGAAAAGGAGAAAAAGATGGCAAACAAAAAAATCCGCATCCGTTTGAAAGCGTACGAACACCGTACACTTGATACAGCGGCTGCAAAAATCGTAGAATCAGCTACTCGTACAGGTGCACAAGTTGCAGGTCCAATCCCACTTCCAACTGAGCGTAGCCTCTACACAATCATTCGTGCGACTCACAAATACAAAGATTCTCGCGAACAGTTCGAAATGCGTACACACAAACGTTTGATCGATATCATCAACCCAACTCAAAAAACAGTTGACGCTTTGATGAAATTGGATCTTCCAAGTGGTGTAAACGTAGAAATCAAACTTTAATCTAAAGCTTGATACCTTGAGCATAAAAAACGCTCGTTAAAAACTTTTTGAATAAAAAACTATAGAAAAGGAACTATTTTCTCATGACAAAAGGAATCTTAGGGAAAAAAGTGGGAATGACTCAAATCTTCACTGAAGCTGGCGAATTGATCCCTGTAACAGTTATCGAAGCAACTCCAAACGTTGTTCTTCAAGTTAAAACTGTTGAAACAGATGGTTACAACGCTATCCAAGTTGGTTTCGATGACAAACGCGAAGTATTGAGCAACAAACCTGCTAAAGGACATGTAGCAAAAGCTAACACGGCTCCTAAGCGCTTCATTCGTGAATTCAAAAACGTTGAAGGCTTGGAAGTTGGTGCTGAAATCACAGTTGACACTTTTGAAGCTGGAGACATTGTTGATGTAACTGGTACTTCTAAAGGTAAAGGTTTCCAAGGTGTTATCAAACGCCACGGACAATCACGTGGACCTATGGCTCACGGTTCTCGTTACCACCGTCGTCCAGGTTCTATGGGACCTGTTGCACCTAACCGCGTATTCAAAGGTAAAAACCTTGCAGGACGCATGGGTGGCGATCGTGTAACTATTCAAAACCTTGAAGTTGTACAAGTTGTTCCAGAAAAGAACGTTATCCTTATTAAAGGTAACGTACCAGGTGCTAAGAAATCTCTTATCACTATCAAGTCAGCAGTTAAAGCTGGTAAATAATAAGGAAAGGGGAATACAGTCAAAATGGCAAATGTAACATTATTCGACCAAACTGGTAAACAAGCGGGCGAAGTTGTTCTTAACGATGCGATCTTTGGTATCGAACCAAACCAAGCAGTTGTATTTGATGTGATTATCAGCCAACGTGCTAGCCTTCGTCAAGGAACTCACGCAGTTAAAAACCGCTCAGCCGTTTCAGGTGGTGGACGCAAACCATGGCGTCAAAAAGGAACTGGACGTGCGCGTCAAGGTTCTATCCGCTCTCCACAATGGCGTGGTGGTGGAATCGTCTTCGGACCAACTCCACGTAGCTATGCGTACAAACTTCCTCAAAAAGTTCGTCGCCTTGCGCTTAAATCTGTTTACTCAGAAAAAGTTGCTGAAAACAAATTTGTAGCCGTTGATTCTCTTGAATTTACAGCTCCAAAAACTGCTGAATTTGCAAAAGTTCTTGCAGCTTTGAGCATCGATTCTAAAGTCCTTGTTATTCTTGAAGAAGGAAACGAATTCGCAGCTCTTTCAGCTCGTAACCTTCCAAACGTGAAAGTTGCGACTGCTACAACTGCAAGTGTTCTTGACATCGCAAATAGTGACAAACTTCTTGTTACTCAAGCAGCTATCTCTAAAATCGAGGAGGTTCTTGCATAATGAATTTGTATGATGTTATCAAAAAACCTGTTATCACTGAAAAGTCAATGGCTCAACTTGAAGCAGGGAAATATGTATTCGAAGTTGACACTCGCGCTCACAAACTTTTGATCAAACAAGCTGTTGAAGCTGCCTTTGAAGGTGTAAAAGTTGCGAATGTGAACACTGTAAACGTAAAACCTAAAGCAAAACGCGTTGGACGTTACACTGGTTTTACTTCAAAAACTAAAAAAGCTATCATCACGCTTACAGCTGATTCAAAAGCAATCGAGTTGTTCGCTACTGAAGCTGAATAATCTAAGGAGGAAATATCGTGGGAATTCGTGTTTATAAACCAACAACAAACGGTCGCCGTAATATGACTTCTTTGGATTTCGCTGAAATCACAACAAGCACACCAGAGAAATCTTTGCTCGTTTCATTGAAGAGCAAAGCAGGTCGTAACAACAACGGACGTATTACAGTTCGTCACCAAGGTGGTGGACACAAACGTCATTACCGTTTGATTGACTTCAAACGTAACAAAGATAACGTTGAAGCAGTTGTAAAAACAATTGAGTACGATCCAAACCGTTCTGCAAACATCGCTTTGGTACACTACACTGACGGTGTGAAAGCATACATCATCGCTCCAAAAGGTCTTGAAGTTGGCCAACGTATCGTTTCAGGTCCAGAAGCAGATATCAAAGTCGGAAACGCTCTTCCACTTGCTAACATCCCAGTTGGTACTTTGATCCACAACATCGAATTGAAACCAGGTCGTGGTGGAGAATTGGTACGTGCTGCTGGAGCTTCTGCTCAAGTATTGGGTGCTGAAGGTAAATACGTTCTTGTTCGTCTTCAATCAGGCGAAGTTCGTATGATTCTTGGTACTTGCCGTGCTACGGTTGGTGTTGTCGGAAACGAACAACATGGACTTGTAAACCTTGGTAAAGCAGGTCGTAGCCGTTGGAAAGGTATCCGTCCAACAGTTCGTGGTTCTGTAATGAACCCGAATGATCACCCACACGGTGGTGGTGAAGGTAAAGCACCAGTTGGTCGTAAAGCGCCATCTACTCCATGGGGCAAACCTGCTCTTGGTCTTAAAACTCGTAACAAGAAAGCGAAATCTGACAAACTTATCGTTCGTCGTCGCAACGAGAAATAATTTAGAACTAGTCGCTTAAGCGCTAGATGATCCGCCAGCTCGGTAGCGCTCCTTGTGAGCGCAAGCCGCTGTGGTACTACATTTAAAGGAGAAAATAATAAAATGGGACGCAGTCTTAAAAAAGGACCTTTCGTCGATGAGCATTTGATGAAAAAAGTTGAAGCTCAAGCTAACGACGAAAAGAAAAAAGTTATCAAAACTTGGTCACGTCGTTCAACGATTTTCCCAAGTTTCATTGGTTACACTATTGCAGTTTATGATGGACGTAAACACGTACCTGTTTACATCCAAGAAGACATGGTAGGTCACAAGCTTGGTGAATTTGCACCAACTCGTACTTACAAAGGTCACGCTGCAGATGACAAGAAGACACGTAGAAAATAAGGAGAACATAAATGGCAGAAATTACTTCAGCTAAAGCAATGGCTCGTACAGTGCGTGTTTCACCTCGTAAATCACGTCTTGTTCTTGACAACATCCGTGGTAAAAGCGTAGCCGATGCAGTAGCAATCTTGAAATTCACTCCAAACAAAGCAGCTGAAATCATCTTGAAAGTGTTGAACTCAGCAGTAGCAAACGCTGAAAACAACTTTGGTTTGGAAAAAGCAAACTTGGTAGTATCTGAAGCATTCGCAAACGAAGGACCAACGATGAAACGTTTCCGTCCACGTGCGAAAGGTTCAGCTTCACCAATCAACAAACGCACAAGCCACATCACAGTGGTTGTGACAGAAAAATAAGGAGGTAACATCGTGGGTCAAAAAGTACATCCAATTGGAATGCGTGTCGGCATCATCCGTGATTGGGATGCCAAATGGTATGCTGAAAAAGAATACGCGGATTACCTTCATGAAGATCTTGCAATCCGCAAATTTATTCAAAAAGAATTAGCTGACGCAGCGGTTTCTACTATTGAAATCGAACGCGCAGTAAACAAAGTTAACGTTTCACTTCACACTGCTAAACCAGGTATGGTTATCGGTAAAGGTGGAGCAAACGTCGATGCACTTCGTGCAGCTCTTAACAAATTGACAGGTAAACAAGTTCACATCAACATCATCGAGATCAAACGTCCTGACTTGGATGCTCACCTTGTTGGTGAAGGAATTGCTCGTCAATTGGAGCAACGTGTGGCTTTCCGTCGTGCTCAAAAACAAGCGATCCAACGTACTATGCGCGCTGGAGCTAAAGGAATCAAAACTCAAGTATCAGGTCGTTTGAACGGTGCAGATATTGCCCGTGCTGAAGGATACTCAGAAGGTACAGTTCCACTCCACACACTTCGCGCAGACATCGATTACGCTTGGGAAGAAGCAGATACAACTTACGGTAAACTTGGTGTTAAAGTATGGATCTACCGTGGTGAAGTTCTTCCAGCTCGTAAAGACGCTAAAGGAGGTAAATAACCAATGTTAGTACCTAAACGTGTAAAACACCGTCGCGAATTCCGTGGTAAAATGCGCGGTGAAGCAAAAGGTGGAAAAGAAGTAGCATTCGGTGAATACGGTCTTCAAGCTACAACTAGCCACTGGATCACTAACCGCCAAATCGAGGCAGCTCGTATTGCCATGACTCGTTACATGAAACGTGGTGGTAAGGTTTGGATCAAGATCTTCCCACACAAATCATACACCGCTAAAGCTATCGGGGTACGTATGGGATCTGGTAAAGGGGCACCTGAAGGTTGGGTAGCACCAGTTAAACGTGGTAAAGTAATGTTTGAAGTTGCTGGTGTATCTGAAGAGATCGCTCGCGAAGCGCTTCGTCTTGCAAGCCACAAATTACCGGTTAAATGTAAATTCGTAAAACGTGAAGCAAAATAAGGAGAGGTCATGAAACTTACAGAAGTAAAAGAATTTGTTAAAGAACTTCGTGGTCTTTCTCAAGAAGAACTCGCGAAGCGTGAAAATGAATTGAAAAAAGAATTGTTTGAACTTCGTTTCCAAGCTGCTGCAGGTCAATTGGAGCAAACTGGACGTTTGAAAGAAGTGAAAAAACAAATTGCTCGTATCAAAACGGTTCAATCAGAAGCTAAATAATAGACTAGGGAAGGAGAATTTCAATGGAACGCAATAATCGTAAAGTTCTTGTTGGACGCGTTGTGTCTGACAAAATGGACAAAACAATCACAGTTGTAGTTGAAACTAAACGTAACCACCCAGTCTATGGTAAACGTATCAACTATTCTAAAAAATACAAAGCTCATGATGAAAACAACGTTGCCAAAGAAGGCGATATCGTTCGTATCATGGAAACTCGTCCGCTTTCAGCTACAAAACGCTTCCGTCTTGTAGAAGTTGTTGAAGAAGCGGTTATCATCTAATCAAACCTGAAAGGAGAAAACTGAAATGATTCAAACAGAAACTCGTTTGAAAGTCGCAGACAACAGCGGTGCTCGCGAAATCTTGACTATCAAAGTTCTTGGTGGTTCAGGACGTAAATTTGCAAACATCGGTGATGTTATTGTGGCATCTGTAAAACAAGCTACTCCTGGTGGTGCGGTTAAAAAAGGTGACGTTGTAAAAGCTGTTATCGTTCGTACTAAATCAGGTGCTCGTCGTAAAGATGGTTCATACATCAAATTCGACGAAAATGCTGCAGTGATCATCCGTGAAGACAAAACTCCTCGCGGAACTCGTATCTTTGGCCCAGTCGCTCGCGAATTGCGTGACGGTGGTTTCATGAAGATCGTATCACTTGCTCCAGAAGTACTTTAATTTAAAAAATCACAAACACAGTCCCCTGGCTAACTAGCCAGGGTGCCCATCGGGCGTAAGAATAAAAGGAGAATAAAATGTTTGTAAAAACTGGCGACAAAGTTCGTGTAATTGCTGGTAAAGACAAAGGTGTTGAAGCTAAAGTCGTTGCTGCTCTTCCAAAAGTAAATAAAGTTGTTGTTGAAGGCGTAAACCTTGTTAAAAAACACCAACGTCCAAATAACGAAAACCCTCAAGGTGCTATCATCGAAAAAGAAGCTCCAATCCATGTATCAAACGTTCAAGTCTTGGATAAGAACGGTGTTGCTGGACGTGTTGGCTACAAATTTGTAGATGGCAAAAAAGTTCGTTATAACAAAAAATCAGGCGAAGTGCTTGACTAATCACGAAGGAAAGGAGAAGTATAATGGCTAATCGTTTAAAAGAAAAATACCTTAATGAAGTAGTTCCAGCTTTGACTGAACAATTTAACTACTCATCAGTTATGGCAGTGCCAAAAGTTGATAAGATCGTTTTGAACATGGGTGTTGGAGATGCTGTTTCTAACGCTAAAAACCTTGAGAAAGCTGCTGAAGAATTGGCATTGATCTCAGGTCAAAAACCACTTATCACAAAAGCTAAAAAATCAATCGCCGGCTTCCGTCTTCGTGAAGGTGTAGCGATCGGTGCGAAAGTAACTCTTCGTGGCGAACGTATGTACGAATTCTTGGACAAATTGGTTTCAGTTTCACTTCCACGTGTTCGTGACTTCCATGGTGTTCCAACAAAATCATTTGACGGACGCGGAAACTACACACTTGGTGTGAAAGAACAATTGATCTTCCCAGAAATCAACTTTGATGATGTTGATAAAACTCGTGGTTTGGATATCGTAATCGTAACTACTGCGAACACAGACGAAGAATCACGTGCATTGCTTACTGGCCTTGGTATGCCGTTTGCAAAATAATATAGGAGGTAAAACTAATGGCTAAAAAATCTATGATTGCTAAGAACAAACGCCCAGCGAAGTTCTCTACTCAAGCATACACTCGCTGTGAACGTTGTGGACGTCCACACTCAGTTTACCGCAAGTTTAAACTTTGCCGTGTTTGCTTCCGTGAATTGGCATACAAAGGACAAATCCCTGGTGTCACTAAAGCATCTTGGTAATAGCATGATACAAAGAGCGTAACAACCACAGCAAAAATAGGAGATTAGGTGCAGGGGCGTCGCTCCAAAACAAATCTATCTTTTTTGCACAGGTTGTAGCTCGTATTCAAATGAGACATTCTCATTTGTAGGTATCAAAACTTTCTGAGCCCAGCTCAATCATTAACTAGCAAGTGAAACATTCAAACTACTAGTAAGAGGAGAAATATAAAATGGTTATGACTGACCCAATCGCAGACTTCCTAACTCGTATTCGTAACGCTAACCAAGCAAAACACGAAGTACTTGAAGTGCCTGCATCAAACATCAAAAAAGGGATTGCTGAAATCCTTAAACGCGAAGGTTTTGTAAAAAACGTTGAAGTAATTGAAGATGACAAACAAGGAATCATCCGCGTGTTCTTGAAATACGGAACAAACGGTGAAAAAGTTATCACAAACTTGAAACGTGTTTCTAAACCAGGTTTGCGTGTTTACAAAAAACGTGAGGACCTTCCAAAAGTTCTTAACGGACTTGGAATTGCTATCCTTTCAACTTCTGAAGGTTTGCTTACTGATAAAGAAGCACGCCAAAAGAATGTTGGTGGTGAGGTTATCGCTTACGTTTGGTAAAATCAAGATACAAAGCTTGTAAAGAACAAAGCAAAATTAGGAAGTTGGAGCAGTTTGTATACAAACAAGCCAACTTATCTATTTTGCACAGTTCTTAGAGCGTGTTCAGTTCAGCTCTTGAACTAAATAAGTATCTTAAACCCCGTGAAAACTAGCCTGCAAAGGCCTGACAATTTAACAGGAGAATAAAAACATGTCACGTATTGGTAATAAAGTTATCGTGTTGCCTGCTGGTGTTGAACTCACTAACAATAGCAACGTTGTAACTGTAAAAGGACCTAAAGGAGAACTTACTCGTGAGTTCTCAAAAGATATTGAAATCCGTGTGGAAGGAACTGAAGTAACTCTTCACCGTCCAAACGATTCAAAAGAAATGAAAACTATCCACGGAACTACTCGTGCCCTTTTGAACAACATGGTTGTTGGTGTTTCAGAAGGATTCAAGAAAGAACTTGAAATGCGTGGGGTTGGTTACCGTGCACAACTTCAAGGATCAAAACTTGTTTTGGCTGTTGGTAAATCTCATCCAGACGAAGTTGAAGCTCCAGAAGGAATTACTTTTGAACTTCCAAACCCAACGACTATCGTTATCAGCGGAATTTCAAAAGAAGTAGTTGGTCAAACAGCTGCTTATGTACGTAGCCTTCGTTCACCAGAACCTTACAAAGGTAAAGGGATCCGTTATGTTGGTGAATTCGTTCGCCGTAAAGAAGGTAAAACAGGTAAATAATGTTGAGTGGTTGTTTGTCAACCACCCACCTATTTTCCAACTCAGTGCTTAGCACATGATTTTAAAATTAAGAGGTGAAAATTGTGATTTCGAAACCAGATAAAAATAAAATCCGTCAAAAACGCCACCGTCGCGTTCGCGGAAAACTCTCTGGAACTGCTGATCGCCCACGTTTGAACGTATTCCGTTCTAATACAGGCATCTACGCTCAAGTAATTGATGACGTAGCGGGTGTAACGCTCGCAAGCGCTTCAACTCTTGACAAAGAAGTTTCAAAAGGAACTAAAACTGAACAAGCCGTTGTTGTCGGCAAACTTGTTGCTGAACGTGCAGTTGCTAAAGGTATTTCTGAAGTGGTGTTCGACCGCGGTGGATATCTATATCACGGACGTGTTAAAGCTTTGGCTGATGCAGCTCGTGAAAACGGATTGAAATTCTAATAGGAGGACACTAGAAAATGGCATTTAAAGACAATGCAGTTGAACTTGAAGAACGCGTGGTTGCCATCAACCGTGTTACAAAAGTTGTTAAAGGTGGACGTCGTCTTCGCTTTGCAGCTCTTGTAGTTGTTGGTGACCGTAACGGACGTGTTGGTTTTGGTACAGGTAAAGCTCAAGAAGTACCAGAAGCTATCCGTAAAGCAGTAGAAGATGCTAAGAAAAACTTGATTGAAGTTCCTATGGTTGGAACAACAATTCCACACGAAGTAACATCAGTATTTGGTGGAGCTCGTGTATTGTTGAAACCAGCTATCGAAGGGGCTGGGGTTGCTGCAGGTGGTGCAGTTCGTGCCGTTGTCGAATTGGCAGGTATTGCAGATGTAACATCTAAATCACTTGGATCAAACACTCCAATCAACATTGTTCGTGCAACAGTGGAAGGTTTAGCTCAATTGAAACGCGCTGAAGAAGTTGCTGCCCTTCGTGGTATTTCAGTTTCTGACTTGGCTTAAGAAAGGAGATTCAAATGGCTCAAATTAAAATTACTTTGACTAAGTCTCCAATCGGACGCATCCCGTCACAACGTAAAACTGTTGTAGCACTTGGACTTGGCAAATTGAACAGCTCTGTTATTAAAGAAGATAACCCAGCAGTACGTGGTATGATCACTGCAGTATCTCACTTGGTAACAGTTGAAGAAGTAAAATAATCTATTTTGAAATAGAACAAGGTTTTCAGGGGTATGAGAATTTTCTCATCCCCTAAAACTAAATATTAGTATAGGCGAGTTTGTAGTCGGGACACCTTTTCCTGATTGCATGCGTTAGCAATTTACAAAAGAGGAGAAAATAATAATGAAACTTCATGAATTACAACCTGCTGCAGGTTCACGTAAAGTCCGCAACCGTGTTGGTCGTGGTACTTCATCTGGTAATGGTAAAACTTCTGGCCGTGGTCAAAAAGGTCAAAAAGCTCGTAGCGGTGGCGGTGTACGTCTTGGTTTTGAAGGTGGACAAACTCCATTGTTCCGTCGTCTTCCAAAACGTGGATTTACAAACATCAACGCTAAAGAATATGCGATTGTAAACCTTGATCAGTTGAACGTCTTCGATGATGGTGCTGAAGTAACACCAGTTGTACTTGTTGAAGCAGGTATTGTAAAAGCTGAAAAATCAGGAATTAAAATTCTTGGTAACGGAGAATTGACTAAGAAATTGTCTGTTAAGGCAGCTAAATTCTCTAAATCAGCTGAAGAAGCTATCACTGCTAAAGGTGGTTCAGTAGAAGTCATCTAAGAGGGGTGACCTATGTTCTTTAAATTATTAAAAGATGCATTTAAGGTAAAACAAGTACGATCAAAAATTTTATTTACTATTTTTATCATACTTGTCTTCCGAATCGGAACCACGATTACGGTTCCTGGTGTGAATGCGAAAATCCTTAACAACTTACAGGATGTTTCCTTCTTGAATATGATGAGCTTGGTGTCAGGGAATGCTATGAGAAACTTCTCTGTCTTCGCCCTTGGGGTGAGTCCTTACATCACGGCCTCTATCGTTGTTCAGCTCCTTCAAATGGATTTGCTTCCGAAGTTTGTTGAGTGGGGGAAACAAGGAGAAGTTGGGCGGAGAAAGTTGAATCAGGCAACACGCTATATTGCCTTGGTTTTAGCTTTCGTTCAATCCATTGGAATTACAGCTACGTTCCACACCTTGTCACAAGCTAAATTAGTATCGACACCGAATGTTGAAACCTACATCTTGATTGGTGCAATTTTAACGACAGGTTCGATGATTGTGACCTGGTTGGGAGAACAGATTTCAGACAAAGGATACGGAAATGGTGTTTCTATGATCATCTTTGCGGGGATTGTTTCTTCAATCCCAGAGATGATCAAAGGTGTTTACGAAGATTCATTTGTAAACGTCCGTCCTGGACAATTGAACAATTCACTAATTTTCGTAGGTGTATTAATCTTAGCGGTATTAGTGATTATCTACTTCACAACCTTTGTGGAACAAGCACAGTATAAAATTCCAATTCAATATACAAAGATTGCACAAGGAGCACCATCTAGCTCATATCTTCCACTGAAGGTAAATCCAGCTGGAGTGATTCCTGTCATCTTTGCTAGTTCGATCACAGCTGCACCGGCAGCAATTTTCCAAGTCATTAGTGCCATGGGTTACAATGCTGGATGGGTTCGAACAGCACAATCTATGTTAGCAACCAATACACCAACAGGTGTAGCAATGTATGCTTTGCTAATCATTTTGTTTACTTTCTTCTACACCTTTGTACAGATTAACCCAGAAAAAACTGCGGAAAATCTACAAAAGAGTGGTGCCTACATTCCAGGTGTGCGTCCTGGTAAGGGAACAGAAGACTACATGTCGCGTCTTCTTAGACGTTTGGCTACGGTTGGTTCTATCTTCCTCGGATTCATCACCATTATTCCAATCCTTGCTCGGGATGTCTTTGGTTTGACAGATACAGTTGCTCTCGGAGGAACTAGTCTCTTGATCATCATCTCAACTGGTATTGAAGGAATGAAACAATTAGAAGGTTACTTATTGAAACGCAAATACATTGGTTTCATGGATACAACAGAATAGAATTAGGTTGACATTGTCAACCTTCTATTTTGTTTTTGAATAAGTTTGTTAGATCGTAACAGACTTATTTAAAAACAAAATAAGGAGCAAATGATTATGAATCTATTAATCATGGGATTGCCTGGAGCAGGTAAAGGGACGCAAGCGGCTAAGATTGTAGAACAGTTTCAAGTTGCACATATCTCAACTGGAGATATGTTCCGTGCTGCAATGGCTAATCAAACTGAGATGGGTGTGTTGGCAAAATCATTCATCGATAAAGGTGAATTGGTGCCAGATGATGTGACAAACGGGATTGTGAAAGAACGTTTGGCTCAAGACGATATTAAGGAAAAAGGATTCCTCTTAGATGGTTTCCCTCGTACCATTGAACAAGCACACGCTTTGGATCAAATTTTAGTAGACCTTGGTCTTGAACTTGAGGGAGTAATCAACATCGAAGTGGATCCATCTTGCCTACTTGAACGCTTGAGTGGTCGTATTATTCACCGCGAAACAGGCGAAACCTACCATAAAGTATTCAACCCACCAGCTGATTACAAGGAAGAAGACTATTACCAACGTGAGGACGATAAACCAGAAACGGTTAAACGCCGCTTGGATGTAAATATTGCTCAAGGTGAGCCAATTCTTGCTCATTATCGTGCAAAAGGATTAGTCCATGATATCGAAGGAAACCAAGACATTAACGACGTCTTTAAGGATATCCAAAAAGTCTTGGAGAATTTGAAATAAAAACGTATTAGTCACTTGCAATAATTGACAACAAGTGATACAATGAATTAGTCTGACTTATAATTGTTACCTCTGTGCTCAGAGGAATGAATCGAAATTTATGGAGGTACTTTTGCGTGGCAAAAGACGATGTGATTGAAGTAGAAGGCAAAGTAGTCGATACGATGCCGAATGCTATGTTTACGGTTGAACTTGAAAATGGACATCAGATTTTAGCAACAGTTTCTGGTAAAATTCGTAAAAACTATATTCGTATTTTAGCGGGAGATCGTGTTACAGTGGAGATGAGTCCGTACGATTTGACACGTGGACGTATCACATACCGCTTTAAATAATCGAAAAACTTGGAGGGATAAAAATGAAAGTAAGACCATCGGTCAAACCAATTTGCGAATACTGTAAAGTAATTCGTCGTAATGGTCGTGTTATGGTAATTTGCCCAGCAAATCCAAAACACAAACAACGTCAAGGATAAGATAGAAAGGAGAAAACATGGCTCGTATTGCTGGAGTTGACATTCCAAATGACAAACGTGTAGTAATTTCATTGACTTATGTATACGGTATCGGACTTCCAACATCTAAGAAAATTCTTGCTGCTGCAGGCGTTTCTGAAGATATTCGTGTTCGTGACCTTACACCAGATCAAGAAGATGCTATCCGTCGTGAAGTTGACGCAATTAAAGTAGAAGGTGACCTTCGTCGTGAAGTGAACTTGAACATTAAACGTTTGATGGAAATCGGTTCATACCGTGGTATCCGTCACCGTCGTGGACTTCCTGTTCGTGGACAAAACACTAAGAACAATGCTCGCACTCGTAAAGGTAAAGCTGTTGCGATTGCAGGTAAGAAAAAATAAGAAAATAAAATAAGGAGGTAAAAATCTTGGCTAAACCAACACGTAAACGTCGTGTGAAAAAGAATATCGAATCAGGTATTGCTCATATTCACGCAACATTTAATAACACAATTGTTATGATTACTGATGTGCATGGTAACGCAATTGCATGGTCATCTGCAGGTGCTCTTGGTTTCAAAGGTTCTCGTAAATCTACACCATTTGCTGCACAAATGGCTTCAGAAGCTGCTGCAAAATCAGCTCAAGAACACGGTCTTAAATCAGTAGAAGTTACTGTTAAAGGTCCTGGTTCTGGTCGTGAGTCTGCTATTCGTGCTCTTGCTGCTGCTGGTCTTGAAGTTACTGCAATCCGCGATGTGACTCCTGTGCCACACAATGGTGCTCGTCCTCCAAAACGTCGCCGTGTATAATCATCAACAATTACACAGCTTTTCGTTTCAGAGGGAGTATAGCAAATGATTGAGTTTGAAAAACCAAATATAACAAAAATTGATGAAAATAAAGATTACGGTGTATTTGTAGTAGAACCACTTGAACGTGGTTATGGTACAACACTAGGAAACTCTCTTCGTCGCGTATTATTAGCTTCACTTCCAGGTGCTGCTGTTACTTCAATTAACATTGAAGGTGTATTGCACGAATTTGATACAGTTCCAGGTGTCCGTGAAGACGTTATGCAAATCATTCTTAACGTTAAAGGAATCGCTGTAAAATCTTACGTCCAAGACGAAAAGATTATTGAACTTGATGTAGAAGGTCCTGCAGAAGTGACTGCTGGAGACATTCTTACAGATAGTGATATTGAAATTGTAAACCCTGATCATTATCTTTTTACAATCGGTGAAGGATCAAGCTTCAAAGCAACTTTGACTGTGAACAGCGGTCGTGGTTATGTTCCAGCTGATCAGAATAAAAAAGATGATGCACCAGTAGGTACACTTGCTGTAGATTCAATCTATACGCCAGTGACAAAAGTTAATTACCAAGTTGAACCAGCGCGCGTTGGTAGCAATGATGGTTTTGACAAGCTAACCCTTGAAATCTTAACAAATGGAACAATTATTCCAGAAGATGCTTTAGGTTTATCTGCTCGTATTTTGACAGAGCACCTCAATCTCTTTACGAACCTAACAGAAATCGCAATTGCGACAGATGTTATGAAGGAAGTAGATACAGCATCAGATGATCGAGTACTAGAACGTACCATCGAAGAATTGGATCTTTCTGTTCGTTCATATAACTGTTTGAAACGTGCCGGTATCAATACTGTGTATGATTTGACAGAAAAATCTGAACCAGAAATGATGAAAGTTCGTAACCTTGGACGTAAGAGTCTCGAAGAAGTTAAAGTTAAGCTTGCCGATTTAGGCCTTGGGCTAAAAAACGATAAATAGAGGAGGAATACATGGCTTACCGTAAACTAGGACGCACTAGCTCACAACGTAAAGCAATGCTTCGTGATTTGACAACAGATCTTATCATCAATGAAGCAATCGTAACAACTGAAGCACGTGCAAAAGAAATCCGTAAATCAGTTGAAAAAATGATTACTTTAGGTAAACGTGGTGACTTGCATGCACGTCGTCAAGCAGCTGCTTATGTACGTAACGAAGTTGCATCACAAAACTTTGATGAAGAAACTGGTAAATATTCAGAAACAACTGCACTTCAAAAATTGTTCTCTGAACTTGCACCACGTTATGCTGAGCGCAATGGTGGATATACTCGTATCCTTAAAACTGAACCACGCCGTGGGGATGCTGCGCCAATGGCAATTATCGAATTAGTATAAAATCATCAATTTTGTTGAGTGTTATGATGTTGGAAGGGCTGAACGGTTCTTCTTAGTCTAGCTCTGGTCTGCCGCTAGGATTTATCCTAGCGGTAACACTCATCATATTGAGGTAAATGGTAGACGCTTGTTTACGAAATTGCTTTAATTTAAAACAATTTCGTAAGCAGGCGTTTTTTTGATATAATAGAAGAGTTATGACAGTAAAAGAAAAATCACAAGCACTCGCCCAGCAATTATTGGCAAAGCGTTACCTTGCCTCGCTGAAAGATAATCCAGAGCAGTACATTGGGGTTGAACTCGAATTTCCAATCGTAAATACCATGGGTAATAAAACGGATGTACAGGTTACAAAGGCTCTTTTTAAGTATCTGCAAGAAGTTGACGAGTTTAAAGCGATTAAACTGGATGATGATGGAAAACCAGTCCAGTTACAACATAAAAGAAACAAAGATCAAATTGTATTTGAATTATCCTACAATACCATTGAATTTGCATTTGAAAAGACAAAAACAATCCAAGAAGTTGAAAGTCGGTTTCATCATTACTTAGGAATCATTCAGCCGTTTTTAAGAGAGAGACAGCATCAAATTGAAGGAAGTGGCATCCATCCTTATTGGAGAATAAATGATAATCAGCCTGTAAAAATTGATCGTTATAAAATGCTGATTCGATACTTACAACTGTCTGGACAAGATCCTAACAATCGATTTCATCATTATCCAGACTATGGAACCTTTATTTGCGGCAATCAAGTGCAATTAGATGTTTCAAGAGCAAATTATTTGGAAATAATTAATGCGATGAATAAGGTGGAACCAGCAAAAGCATATCTTTTTGCTAATTCCATTTTTGATGGAGAAAATTGGAATACGAAGATCTCAAGAGATATTTTCTGGGAAGATTCCATGCATGGTTATTATCAGGAAAATGTTGGTGTAAATCCTAAAGCGTTTATAAATGAACAGGAGTTTCTAGAATATTTAGCAAAGACAGCCTTGTTTTATGTTTATCGTGAGGATGAAATCCTATATTTCGAACCTGTTAGAGTAGAGGATTACCTCGCAAAAGAAAAAATAGTAGCCTATCATTTAGATGGCACTAGACAAGAAATAAAACCGCAAGAAGAAGACATAAAAAATCATAGAAGTTACCATTTTCAAGATTTAACAACAAGAGGAACCATCGAATATAGAAGTGTTTGTACTCAACCATTAAACAAAACATTTGCACCAATTGCATTTCATGTTGGATTGCATCATAATATCAAAGAATTGGAAGAGTATTTAGCTCAAAATATTGTTTTTGATTTTAGTAAAGAAAATCCGAAACAACTAAGAAGGCAATATTCGAAAAAAAATTTAACTGAAAGTGAATTAGAGAAAATTAAACAATATTCATTAGATCTGTTAAAAATCTCAAGAAGAGGATTGATTGATCGCGGAAACAATGAAGAGGAATATCTAGAAGAATTAATGAAAGATCTTGGGAAGTGCTGATTTAACAGCATTTCCTTTTGTTGGGATCAAAAAAACATAAAAAATTTAAAAAAATAGAAAAAAGATATTGACAAGAAGTTTTGGTCGTGATATACTAATATAGTTGTCGCGCGAGAGCGACAAAGACCTTTGAAAACTGAACAAGACGAACCAATGTGCAGGGCGCTATAACGGAAGTTATAGTAACTGAACAATAAAAAAACAATAAATCTGTCAGTGACAGAATGAGTTTAAGACAAACAATTATTTTAATGAGAGTTTGATCCTGGCTCAGGATGAACGCTGGCGGCGTGCCTAATACATGCAAGTAGAACGCTGAAGGAAGGAGCTTGCTCTTTCCGGATGAGTTGCGAACGGGTGAGTAACGCGTAGGTAACCTGCCTGGTAGCGGGGGATAACTATTGGAAACGATAGCTAATACCGCATAACAGTAGATGTTGCATGACATTTACTTGAAAGGGGCAATTGCTCCACTACCAGATGGACCTGCGTTGTATTAGCTAGTTGGTGAGGTAACGGCTCACCAAGGCGACGATACATAGCCGACCTGAGAGGGTGATCGGCCACACTGGGACTGAGACACGGCCCAGACTCCTACGGGAGGCAGCAGTAGGGAATCTTCGGCAATGGACGGAAGTCTGACCGAGCAACGCCGCGTGAGTGAAGAAGGTTTTCGGATCGTAAAGCTCTGTTGTAAGAGAAGAACGAGTGTGAGAGTGGAAAGTTCACACTGTGACGGTATCTTACCAGAAAGGGACGGCTAACTACGTGCCAGCAGCCGCGGTAATACGTAGGTCCCGAGCGTTATCCGGATTTATTGGGCGTAAAGCGAGCGCAGGCGGTTAGATAAGTCTGAAGTTAAAGGCTGTGGCTTAACCATAGTACGCTTTGGAAACTGTTTAACTTGAGTGCAGAAGGGGAGAGTGGAATTCCATGTGTAGCGGTGAAATGCGTAGATATATGGAGGAACACCGGTGGCGAAAGCGGCTCTCTGGTCTGTAACTGACGCTGAGGCTCGAAAGCGTGGGGAGCAAACAGGATTAGATACCCTGGTAGTCCACGCCGTAAACGATGAGTGCTAGGTGTTGGGTCCTTTCCGGGACTCAGTGCCGCAGCTAACGCATTAAGCACTCCGCCTGGGGAGTACGACCGCAAGGTTGAAACTCAAAGGAATTGACGGGGGCCCGCACAAGCGGTGGAGCATGTGGTTTAATTCGAAGCAACGCGAAGAACCTTACCAGGTCTTGACATCCCTCTGACCGCTCTAGAGATAGAGTTTTCCTTCGGGACAGAGGTGACAGGTGGTGCATGGTTGTCGTCAGCTCGTGTCGTGAGATGTTGGGTTAAGTCCCGCAACGAGCGCAACCCCTATTGTTAGTTGCCATCATTCAGTTGGGCACTCTAGCGAGACTGCCGGTAATAAACCGGAGGAAGGTGGGGATGACGTCAAATCATCATGCCCCTTATGACCTGGGCCACACACGTGCTACAATGGCTGGTACAACGAGTCGCAAGTCGGTGACGGCAAGCTAATCTCTTAAAGCCAGTCTCAGTTCGGATTGTAGGCTGCAACTCGCCTACATGAAGTCGGAATCGCTAGTAATCGCGGATCAGCACGCCGCGGTGAATACGTTCCCGGGCCTTGTACACACCGCCCGTCACACCACGAGAGTTTGTAACACCCGAAGTCGGTGAGGTAACCTTTTAGGAGCCAGCCGCCTAAGGTGGGATAGATGATTGGGGTGAAGTCGTAACAAGGTAGCCGTATCGGAAGGTGCGGCTGGATCACCTCCTTTCTAAGGATAAGGAAACCTGCACGTTCGTCTTGTTTAGTTTTGAGAGGTCTTGTGGGGCCTTAGCTCAGCTGGGAGAGCGCCTGCTTTGCACGCAGGAGGTCAGCGGTTCGATCCCGCTAGGCTCCATTGGTGAGAGATCACCAAGGATGAACATTGAAAATTGAATATCTATATCAAATAGTAACAAGAAAATAAACCGAAAACGCTGTGAATATTTAATGAGTTTTCTAATTTTGAAAAAATTAGGTTAATAAGGTTAAGTTAATAAGGGCGCACGGTGGATGCCTTGGCACTAGGAGCCGAAGAAGGACGTGACAAACGACGAAATGCCTCGGGGAGCTGTAAGTAAGCTTAGATCCGGGGGTGTCCGAATGGGGGAACCCAGCAGGTGATACCTGTTACCCATATCTGTTAAGGATATGAGGAGGAAGACGCAGTGAACTGAAACATCTAAGTAGCTGCAGGAAGAGAAAGCAAAAGCGATTGCCTTAGTAGCGGCGAGCGAAACGGCAGGAGGGCAAACCGAAGAGTTTACTCTTCGGGGTTGTAGGACTGCGATGTGGACTTAAAGATTATAGAAGAACTACCTGGGAAGGTAGGCCAAAGAGAGTAACAGCCTCGTATTTAAAATAGTCTTTATACCTAGCAGTATCCTGAGTACGGCGAGACACGTGGAATCTCGTCGGAATCTGGGAGGACCATCTCCCAAC